>JACCSN010000133.1 GCA_013812985.1 Hyphomicrobiales bacterium
CGCCACAACTGACCATCGAGACCGCGGCGATTCTCGCGGGCAAGCTCGTCATCACCGGGACGGCCGGCGCTCCTGGCGCCGTTGTCAGGCTCCGCGGCACCACGTTCACCGCGAGAGCCGACGCGCAGAAGCAGTTCAGCTTCAGCTTGGACTACCGCACGCCGAGCTGCCTCGTGACCTTGATCACCAAGACCGGGACGGTCGCGATGATGGTCGGCAATTGCGGCCCGCAGGGACCGAAGGGTTTGCCTGGCGCGCGCGGCGTTGCGGGCTCGAAAGGCGCAACGGGCCTGCCAGGCGCCGCCGGACCGCTGGGTGCTCAAGGGCCGAAGGGTGAAACCGGCACGGTAGGGCCCCAGGGGCTGATTGGTCCGCAAGGCGAGCAAGGGTTGCAGGGCGTGCAGGGCCTTCAGGGCGAGACCGGGCCGGCCGGCGCCGATGGCCTGCGGGGCCCGCGGGGCCTGGCAGGCGCCGCCGGTGCGATGGGCCCGCAAGGAGAGCAAGGCCTGCAAGGCGTCGCCGGTTTCGCCGGTTTGGACGGCGCTCAGGGCCGGAAGGGCGATACCGGCGAGATCGGTCCGGTCGGCCTGCAGGGTGAGCAGGGATTGCAGGGCGATATTGGGCCGGTTGGTCCGCAGGGCGATACTGGGCTGACCGGCGCAAGAGGTCGCGTGGGCCTGCAGGGTGAGGTCGGCCCGCAAGGTGAGATCGGGCCGGTTGGTCCGCAGGGTGAGACTGGGCTGGCCGGCTCAATGGGTCCGGTGGGTCCGCAGGGGGAAATCGGACCTCAGGGCGAGACCGGCCCGACCGGCGCGATGGGTTCTGTGGGTCCGCAGGGCGAGGTCGGACCGCAAGGTGAGATCGGGCTGGTTGGTTCCCAGGGCGAGACCGGGCTGACCGGTGCGATGGGTCCCTTGGGACCGCAGGGTGAAATTGGGCCGCAGGGCGAGACTGGTCTGACTGGCGCAATGGGTTCCGTGGGTCCGCAGGGCGAGGTCGGGCCGCAAGGCGAGGTCGGCCTGACTGGCGCGATGGGCCTGCAGGGTGAGATCGGACCGGTTGGTCCGCAGGGCGAGACTGGACCGGCTGGCTCAATGGGTCCGGTGGGTCCGCAGGGTGAAGTCGGTCTGACTGGCGCGATGGGAGTGCAGGGTGAGATCGGGCCGCAAGGCGAGATCGGTCCAGTTGGTGCGCAGGGCGAGACTGGCCTAACCGGCGCGACGGGTCCGGTGGGTCCGCAGGGTGAAATCGGGCCGCAAGGCGAGATTGGCCTGACTGGCGCGATGGGACCGCAGGGCGAGTTGGGACCGCAGGGCGAGACTGGCCTGACTGGCGAGACGGGAGCGCAGGGCGAAGTTGGGCCGCAGGGCGGGACCGGGCTAACCGGCGCGATGGGTTCCGTGGGTCCGCAGGGCGAGGTCGGACCGCAAGGTGAGATCGGCCTAACTGGCGCGATAGGCGTGCAGGGTGAGATCGGACCGGTTGGTCCGCAGGGGAGACCGGACTGACCGGTGCGATGGGTCCCTTGGGACCGCAGGGCGAGATCGGGCCGCAGGGCGAGGTTGGTCTGACTGGCGCGATGGGGCCGCAGGGCGAAATCGGGCCGCAAGGCGAGATTGGCCTGACTGGCGCGATGGGACCGCAGGGCGAGGTGGGACCGCAGGGCGAGTTGGGACCGCAGGGCAAGACTGGCCTGACTGGCGAGACGGGAGCGCAGGGCGAGACCGGCCCGAGCGGCTCGACGAAGGTGACGAGCACAATCACGACGGCGGTTTCCAACGCCAATATCGGCACCGTGTACTCTGCGACGGCAACCTGCCCGCTGGGCAAATCGCTGCTCGGCGGCGGCGGGGTGACCACCCAAGGCGCCAGCGCCAAGGTTGCGTTGAGCGCTTCCTATCCGAGCAGCGTGTCGACGTTAAACGGTGTGTGGACCGCCAGCATGATGGTCGTCGTCCGCGGCACCGGCGCGCAGCCGACGCTCGTCACGTATGCGGTGTGCTCGCTATAGGATGCGGGCCGCTGAGCTGGCCCTGGGAAGCGCCTGATCCTGAACACGGGCTCCGGACTCGACCACGCCGGGCCCGCCGCGCATTTTCCCCAGCGATTGAGCTGAAGGTCCGCCCGCCAAGTCGGCAGCCCGCCGCCTAACCGGGCGCTTGAAGCTTGACGGAAGCGCCCACCCCGGCGGCATGTTCGGCGGACTTGTCGCGCCCATTGCCGTTCGCACGCTTCCCGGCGCCGTCCCGGTTAGCAACCCTGTTCGCCGCTTTGGCCGCTACGCGAGTTGCATGCGCCCGGATGAACGCCGCGATGCGCGGCTGGATCTCCGCCCGGAACCGGGAGCCGTTGAAGACTCCGTAATGGCCGACAACGGGCTGCAGATAATGTTCCTTGCGCCCCGCCGCGATGTTCACGCAAAGATCGTGCGCGGCCTCCGTCTGGCCGACGCCGGAGATGTCGTCGCGTTCGCCTTCCACGGTCAGCAGCGCCGTGTTCCTGATGGCCGCCGGGCGGACCGGCCTGCCGCGATGCAGCATCTCGCCCTTGGGCAGCGCGTGCCGGACGAAGACGGTCTCGACCGTCTGCAGGTAGAACTCGGCGGTCAGGTCCATGACGGCGAGGTATTCGTCATAAAATTCGCGATGCTTTTCGGCCGGCTCCCCGTCGCCCTGGACCAGGTTGCCGAAGAATTCCTGATAGGCGCTGACGTGCCGGTCGAGGTTCATGCCCATGAAGCCGGAAAGCTGCAGGAAGCCTGGATAGACAGGCCGCATGAAGCCGGGATGGGGGAACGGCACCGGCATGATGACCTTGCGCCGAAACCATTCGGTCCCGCGCTGCGCGGCGAAGGTGTTCACCTTGGTCGGGGCGCGCCTGGTGTCGATCGGCCCGCCCATCAGCGTCATGGTGGCCGGGGCGAGGGGATCGTCGTCCTCCTCCATGAGGGCGACCGCGGCCAGCACCGGCACGGAGGGCTGGCAGACCGCGACGACATGCGCGCCGGGGCCCAGATAATGGAGCATGCCGGTGACATAGTCGATGTAATCGTCGAGGTCGAAGCCGCCCAATGCGAGCGGCACCATGCGCGCGTCGATCCAGTCGGTAATGAACACCTCGTGCCCCGGCAGCATCGCCTCGACCGTGCCGCGCAACAAGGTCGCGTAATGGCCGGAGAGCGGGGCGACGATGAGGACCTTGGGATCGGGCGCACGGCCTCTCGGCAGCTCGCGCTTGAAATGCAGAAGCGAGCAGAACGGCCGGCGCCAGACGATCTCCTCGGACACCGAAACGGCCCGCCCATCGACCAGCGTCTCGTCGAGCCCGAACGCCGGCTTGCCGTAGCGGCGCGTGGTGCGCTCAAACAGCTCCGCCGTCGCCGCCACCGACCGCCCAAGAGGCGTGGCGGAGAGCGGATTGAACGGGTTCTGGAAGGTGAGACGCGCCGCGTCGGCCACCGCCCGCCAGGGGGCGACGGCGGCATGGTTGAGCTCGTAAAGCTGGTAGACGGACAAGATACGATGCCTCTCTAACGGCGGGAGCCGGAACGCGGGCAGCACGGGAATGCTCACCTGACAAGTTAAGTTGCACGCGCTGCATGACAATCGGGCACATCACATCGTCGCGCCGGAATTCGCAATATATCGTTAACCGTGCCTTCTCGGTCACTCGCCCGTCTGCATCAGCGAGCCGGTTTCCCGCGCCGAGCGAAGCAGGAGCGCAAAGGCGACGCAAGCGCCGCTGAAGATCACGGCATTGAGCGCCAGCGCGGTCAGCATGGCGCCGGCGTCGAAACGGCCCTCGTGCAAGAGCGTCCGCAAGCCTTCGAATACGTGCGTCGGCGGCAGAGCGAGCGCGAACCATCGCAGCCATTCGGGAAGGATGGCCACCGGGTAATAGACGCAGCAGAGCGGCAGGAGCAGGAAGGTCATGCTCCAGGCGAGGCTCTCCGCGCCCATGCCCTTCTTCAGCACCAGTCCCGATGAGAGCAGCCCGATCGACCAGCTGGTGATGATCAGATTGAGGAAGAACACGGGAACCGCGAGGCCGAGCGCCCAGAAATTGAAGCCGAAGAACCAGATGGCCAGGAACGTCACGGGCACCATGCCGATGAGCACGCGCACGACGCTCATCACCATGAGCGAGGCGATAAGCTCGGCCGGCCGAAGCGGCGTCATCATCAGGTTGCCGAGGTTGCGCGACCACATTTCTTCGAGGAACGAGATTGAAAAGCCAATCTGGCCGCGGAACAGGATGTCCCACAGAAGGACGGCCCCGATGAAAGCGCCGCCCGCTTGCGCCATCGGGCCGGAGGCTTGCGCGAGGTAGCTCTGCAGGAAGCCCCACATGAGCATCTGAACAGTCGGCCAGTAGATCAGGTCGACGATGCGCGGCCAGGAATAGCGCAGGAGATACCAGTAGCGCTCGACCATCGCGCCGACGCGGCGGAGGGAGAAGGCGCGGTAGGCAGTGGCGGCACCGGCGTTCATTGGCGTTGGGCCAAGCTCTAGGTTTTCTTGTCGCGTTCCTGCAGGACGTCCCGCATGGCCTGGGCGACAATCGTGGGTAGGCTCTTCGTCAAATCCTGAAATGCGCCCTTCAACTCCTGAAATGCCCCTTTCAAGCTCGTCACTTCCTTGCTTGAGCCGTCCACCTTCCGCTCAACACGGTCGAGTCGGGTCTTGATTGCAGCCAGATCGTCGCCGTTTCTGCGCGTTTGCTCAAGCACGTGACGCGTGACTAGCTTCTCGCCCTCAACCTCCTGCTCGAGCACCCCGACACGCGCCTCGAACTCTTCTCGCGTGACATACTCAACCATAACCGCGCCAGTCGCTGTTGCGTCGACCAATTTCAGCACAATAAGCCGGCCTCGCAGGCACTATTCCGCCGCCTCTCGCCTGCGATCGCGCGCCACGTCCAGAAACACCTCCTCCATGTTTTGCCGGCCGTAACGGGCCAAAAGGTCGGCGGGCGCGCCGCGGTCGACGATCTTGCCGGTCTTCATCATGATGACATCATCGCAAAGCCGCTCCACCTCGGGCATGTTGTGCGAGGCGAGCAGGATGGTCGCCCGGCGCTCCTTGCGGTAGCGCTCCAGGCGCGAGCGCACCCAGTCGGCGGTGTCCGGGTCGAGCGAGGCGGTCGGCTCGTCCAGGAGCAGAACGTCGGGATTGTTGACGAGCGCCTTGGCGAGCGCGACGCGGGTCTTCTGGCCGGCTGAAAGCTGGCCGGATTGACGGTCGAGGAACTCGCTCAGATCGAGCTCGGACGCCAGCTCGGCGATGCGCGCCTTGAGATTCTGGACGTTGTAAAGCGCGCCGAACACCTTGAGGTTTTGGCGCACGGTCAGCCGCTTGGGCATCTCCACATAGGGGCTTTCGAAATTGATGCGGTGGAGCACGCGGTGGCGCTCGCGCGCCATGTCCGCGCCGAGCACCGTGGCGGTCCCCCGGGTCGGCAGCACGAGGCCCATGATGATGGCGATCGTCGTCGTCTTGCCCGCCCCGTTGCCGCCGAGCAGCCCGACGATGGAGCCGCGCGGCACGGCGAAGCTGATCCCGTCCACCGCGGTGATCTTCTTGTAGGTCTTGGTGAGATCAGTGACGGCTATCGCCGGCGCTTCGGCACGCATGAAGCGCATGTATGGCGTTCGGCCTCCCGCGGCCAGTGCGCCCGCGCACCTCCGCCTTGTGGCGGCCCCCTCCGCCCCATAAGCTCCCGGCAAGAACAGGGGAGGACGAGCCGCAATGACGGAGGAGAAGAGTTCCAGGG
>JACCSN010000150.1 GCA_013812985.1 Hyphomicrobiales bacterium
CCGATGAAAGTCCAGAGCGGCGGGCGCCTGTCCAGCATGGGCGCGGCAATGCCGATACCCTCGGTGATGTTGTGGAGCGTGAAGCCCAGCACAAGGAAGGTTCCAAGCCCCGCCGCTCCGGCCGCGAAGGCGGCGCCAATCGCGAGCCCCTCGCCGAGATTGTGCAGGCCAATGCCGAGCGCGATATAGGTCGCGAGCGCGACGCCGACGGGCGCCGCTCCGCCGCGGCGGCCGATTGCCATTAGGAGCAGGAAGCTTGCGGCTGCGCCTAGCACGACCATGACGGGCCCCTGGAACAGAACGGCCGCCTCGCCGGCAAGCTCGAGGGCATCATCCATTGTGTCGACGGCCAAGTAGGCTAGGAGGCCGATCGTGAGCGCGAGCAGGAAATTCATGCCTTGCCGTCCCACGCCTCGCAAGGCGGGATAGAACATGAGCCCTAGCGCGACCGGGAGGATGCCGACGAAGGCGCCGATCATTGCTTGAGACCTAAGGGAGGCCGAGCTGGCCCGCGGCGTGCTCACCGCGACCTCGATCTCGTGCTCGAAGGTCGCTCCAGTGTTCGTCACGATGTTGACTGCGTGCGCCTCGCCGAAAACCCAAGGGAACGGGAGGTGAATCCAGGCCGTCGAGCCTCGCGCAATCTCGCCGGGCGGATCCTGGGTGAACTGCCAGTAGGCATCGTCCACCTGGACCTGGGCGATCGTCATTGGCTCGGAGCCACCGCCGCGCACGAGGACACGGATCCCGTCGCCATCAAGGATCGTCCGTTCAAAGGTGAGGTTCTCGACCGGCGGTGCGCCACTACTGAAACTCCTCAACGGGTCGGCAAGGTAGAGCCACGCTGCGGCCAGGCTGAGCAGGAGAAGCGGTAGAGCGACCCAAAGGAGGTTTGAGTGGCCTGCAGGCGCAGACGCCACAGGCAAAGAATCGGTACGAGTTGCGTCGCTCATGACACCGCCTCCACGACATCGAACATGCTCATCCAGCCAAGCTCTGCGAACTCGGACTGATGAGCGTGGAACATGTACAGCCCGGTCTCGTGATCCCCGAACGTGAACTCAAGGATGCCGCGCTGCCCCTGGCACTGCATGACAGTGTCTATGGTCCGGAGCGTCGGCGTAAGCGTGGTTCCGTGATCGTAGTAATCGAAAAAGTTGCCGTGCAGATGGAATGAGTTGATCGGGTCGAACTCGGTGACATTGACCAGATAAATCCGGACAGGCTTGTTCTTGACAATCCTGATCGGCGCCTTGGCGTAACAATGCGCGACCGTGTTGGCGGCGTAGACTTCGTTTCCGCCGTCGAAATTCGTGTCGAAGGCGTTCATGACGATGATCATCTCCTGCCAGTCGGCGTTCTCCGGCGTGCCGAGAAGGCGCGAGCGGGCGACCACTTCCGCTTCCGGGTGCCTCGCCGGATCGGGATCTATGATGAAGGCGCCATACATCCCCTTGTGAATATGCCGGGTCAGCGGCAGCGTGTGGCAGTGATAGAGGTGGCATCCAAAGGGGCGGGCGTCGAATTCGTAGACGAACTCGCCGCCTGGATCGATCACCCCGGCACCCGGCACGCCATCCATTCGCGCCGAGTGGATGCCGTGAAAGTGCATCGAATGCGGGTGTGAGCCGTTATTGCGGAATACGATCCTGAGCCGCTCGCCCTCTGTCGCCCGCAGCGTCGGCCCAGGCACGCGGCCATTGTAGGTCCAGGCGGGGAACATGATGCCTGGCGCGATCTCGATCTCTTTGTCCTCGCCGGTGATCTCGAAAGTCCTGAGAGTGCGCCCATCCGGCAACGCGGAGACGGTTCCACGTTCCCAATCAGTCAGCACCGCGGATGGATCGAAGCCATTGCGCGCATAATCGACCTCTCCGACCGTGATCATAGCGCCGTGCGTGGATTGATGGGCGGGCGCCGGGCCGCCGGGCGAGTTGCCTCCTACTGCATGGCCCGCATGCGGGGACTGTCCCAAAGAGACGCTCTGTCCGAGCGCTCCGCTCGCCGCGATCGCTGATCCTCCCGCTGCGGCGAGCCCGCCCCATAGGAAGGCGCGTCGGCTCGACGCCTTTCGTAGCCAGTCACGCATGTTCAGACCCTCTCGATGTTCTTGCTAAAGAATTTAGCTGAAGCTAATGTGTGTGGCAAGGGCTGTCGGGGGAGCAAGGATCCAAGAAGGTGTGACGGTTTTCCCAGGGATCGGAACCGCCAGTTTTGGCTAAGGACAAACTTTGCACCTGAG
The DNA here is from genome assembly GCA_013812985.1 of Hyphomicrobiales bacterium. Next base: position 2,243 of record JACCSN010000150.1, read on the forward strand.
CGATATTGCTGCTACCGCTCGGCTGGAGGATGCGGGACTGTGTGGATGACGGAAGCCCAAACGAGAGGTGGTGAACAGCTCGAACCTGCCGCACGCCAGGTGAAACGCTTCGCCCGTGTGCGCGAAGCTAATCAGTCCGAGCTGGCGGAAGATTACGTCGAGATGATCGACGACCTGATTGCCGCGCGCGGCGAGGCGCGCTCGGCTGACCTCGCTGAGCGCTTCGGCGTCACGCCGGCGACTGTTGCCCGCGCCGTCCAACGCCTTGTGCGAGATGGGCTCGCAAAAAGTGAACCCTACCGCTCCATCTTCCTAACGGAGAAAGGCCGCGCTCTCGCGACTTACGCTCGCGAGCGCCACCGCCTCGTCCGTGATTTCCTTCTGGCAATCGGCGTTGGCCAGGACGCGGCGGAACAGGACGCGGAAGGTCTCGAGCACCATGTTAGCG
>JACCSN010000182.1 GCA_013812985.1 Hyphomicrobiales bacterium
CTTCATTCCCGCGCTTCCGGTTCTCGTAGCCTTTGCAGCCGCGGCTCTGGCCCTTACCGTCACGCCGGGCCCTGACATGACGCTGTTCCTGGGCAAGGCGGTGACGCAGGGACGGGCGGCGGGACTGGCGGCGCTCTTCGGCGCGTCGACCGGGCTCCTCGTGCACACGAGCTTGGTGGCGGTCGGGCTTTCCGCCTTGCTCGCGGCGAGCGCAACGGCGTTCCTTATCCTCAAGATCGTCGGCGCAGTATATCTGCTTTGGCTGGCCGTCGAGGCGATCCGCCATGGCTCGGGGCTGAACCTCCAGCAGGCAAGCTCGCGCCGCGAGCCGCTTGTCCGCGTCTACCTGAAGGGCCTCGGCGTCAATCTCCTGAACCCCAAGATCATCATGTTCTTCGTGACGTTCCTGCCGCAATTCGTCGACGCCGGCGACCCCGACGCGGCCGGAAAGCTGCTTTTCCTCGGCGCCCTCTTCGTGGCGATCTGCACGCCGATCTGTGCGCTGATGATTGCTTCAGCCTCGCGGCTCTCCGGCTGGCTGCACCGCTCGCCGCGTGTGATGCGGGCTGTGGACTGGGTCTTCGCCGGGGTGTTCGGGGCTTTCGCGGTGCGGCTTCTCTTGGCGCGGGGGCAGTGAGCGCCTAATTAGCGGACAGGAGCGCCCCACTCTTTTTCAGGTGCAAGGAGGGATGACGCGGATCGCGCTCAGGATCTCGAACTTCTTGTCGGCGCGCGTCCGGACCGGTCTGGGACGTTTTTCATAGGCCGCCCAGAAGGCAGGGTCGGCGAAATGCCTCATAGTTCCGAGCCAGGCCCTTGCGGAAGTCGCGATAGCCAGGTCACCAAACCGGTCGAGCTTGCCGGAATTCGGGTGATGTCTCAGTTTGGATTTCCGTGAGGGGGCGGTGAGCGGCCATTTGCCTCCCCGCCTGAGCGGGTCACTTTGCACCAAGGGCGACCGTTCGCCACCCCGGAACGATGCTCAACCAACTCGCATCCCGTGCTACAGCCTTCTGACGCGGCAGGAGCCTGGTCATGCCTTCATCTGATCTCTTAATACCGTTCTTCGTTGCGACCGTAGTTTTTGCATTCGTGCCTGGCCCTGGGATGCTCTATGCCGCAGCCCAGACTATCGCGGGGGGACATCGCGCAGGTTGGTTGTCGATGGCCGGACTTCATATCGGGGGATATGCCCATATTCTGGCAGCGGCCTTTGGACTGGCGGTGATGCTGGAGGCGGTTCCGGCCCTCTATGCAATCGTGAAATTCGTGGGAGCCGCCTATTTGATCTGGTTCGGAATAAAGCTGTTTAGGTCCACGCAACCGGTTGTTATGTCGACTGCGCAGCCCGAATTGATCACGCGCCACCGGGCACTGCGGGACAGTATCGCAGTCTCAGTGTTGAATCCAAAGACTGCATTGTTCTACCTAGCTTTTCTGCCTCAGTTCACGGACATTTCCGCACTGCTGCCTGTTTGGGGGCAGATTCTTGTTCTTGGCACGATAGTGAACTTCATGTTTTCGGCTACCGATGCCGTCTGTGTCCTGGTTTCCGAGAGGATGACAAAGCTGCTTATCGCTTCTCAGGCGGCCAACCGTTTTGCCCGGCGGATCGGCGGCGGCATCCTTGTCGCGCTTGGGGTCAATCTTGCGGTGTCACGTCAGTGACCACTTTGGGCCAGGATGCCTTTCCATCCTTCGCCACGAGCGTCAAAAATAGGTCGAAAGTGAAATCCAGACTGAGAGTTACCGGAATTCGCATCCTGTTCGATTTTCTCGTCGAAGCGACCCGATTCGAAGTCCTAGAACCAGCGACGGAACCGCCCCAGCTCGGCGGGAGCGAGCGCGGCAATGGCCTGTTCTATTTCGTCAACGGTCAACAGGACAGAAGCATAGCATGATGCGCGACGGCGCCAATGGGGCCAATTTCGCCTTGTTCCGATGACGTCATTCCCTGCTGAAATACCCCCGCTCGAGCCCCGGCCGAGCCTGGCCACCCTGTTTCTCGCCTTCTCCGGCGTGGCGATCGTCGGCTTCGGGGGCGTGCTGCCGTTTGCCCGGCGCATGCTGGTCGAGCAGCGGAAGTGGATGACGGCCGAGGAGTTCAACGAAGCATTTTCGCTCGCGCAGTTCCTGCCGGGCGGCAACATCCTCAATCTCGCCGTGCTGGTCGGCCGGCAGTTCCGCGGCGCGCTGGGAGCGCTCACGGCCGTGGCGGGGCTCCTCGCCGCGCCGGTTATGATCATGATCCTGCTCGGAATCGCCTATGCGCGCTATGGGCAGATCGGCGCCGTGCATGACGCGCTGGTCGGCGTGGCGGCGGGCGCGGCCGGCCTGATCGTCGCGATGGCGGCCAAGATGGCGGAGCCGCTGATCCGCAAGCGCGCCGTGATCCCAGCGGTCATGGCCGTCCTGGCGTTCACGAGCGTGGCTGTCGCGGAGCTGCCCCTCATCATCGTGATCGCCGTTCTGGCCCCGATCTCGATCGCCCTCGCCTGGCGAGAAGTTCCATGAAGGACGGCGAAAGCGCGCTCTGGATCATCGCGATCAACTTCGCGCTGCTGTCCCTCATCGCCGTCGGCGGCATCAATCCGATCCTGCCGGAGCTGCACCGGCAGGCGGTCGACGCCCATGGCTGGATGTCGAGCGCGCGTTTCACCGATCTCTTCGCCATCGCCCAGGGCGCGCCCGGTCCCAACATCCTTGTCGTCACCCTGATCGGCTGGGATGTCGCCGGCGTCCCGGGGGCGCTTGTCGCCACGGCCGCGATCTGCGGGCCGAGCTGCGAGCTGGCCTATTTCGTGTCGCGCATCTGGGACCGGTTCCGGCTGGCGCGCTGGCGCAACGCCATCCAGGCGGGCCTCGTGCCGGTGACGGTCGGCCTCGTGGCGGCCGGCGCCTATATCCTCGCACG
>JACCSN010000186.1 GCA_013812985.1 Hyphomicrobiales bacterium
CCCCAGAGCGTCAGATCGTCCGGCAAATCCGGGTCGCCGACCGCGCCGAAGAAGATGGCGTCGAAGCGCTTCAGCCGCTCCAGCCCGTCCTCGGCCATCATGCGGCCGGTCTCGCGGTAGTAATCGGAACCCCAGGGAAACGATTCGACATCCAGGCGGAAATCGCCGCAGCGGCTTTGCAGCGCCTCCAGCACGGCAAGCCCGGCCGGGATGACCTCGGTGCCGATTCCGTCGGCGGGAATGGCGGCGATCGAATAAGAACGCATCTCGTTTGTCCGTCCGTGATCTGTTGGCTCGTTAGCCCCGAAACGCCGCGTTCGAAAGCGGAAAGTGTTGACAGTCTACAGTTCGGTCGCGCAGTTCTGCTGGCTGCGCTTCGCCGCTGGTCGAGCTCAAGGCGGATCTGGACACGGGTGGCTTACATGACCGACGCGACGACCTCTGACGAAAGCGCCGAGATGATTCTCTCCGACCCGGTCCGCATCACGGCTATCCGCGCCTCGATCCACACCACCTCCATCCGCATTCCGCTGCTCGAAGGCAAGGTCTCCGGCTATGGCCGCGAGGAGCAGCAGGAGTTCGTCTTCTGCGAGGTCGAGACCGATCGCGGCGTCGGCGGCTTCGGGCTGACCGGACATTTCCTCGCCCGCTCCGTGGTGGAGGCGCTCGAGAAGCACCTGTTCCCGGTCGTCCGGGGCATGGACCCGCGCGACGTGGAGGCGATCCACCAAAAGGTCTGGTGGAAGCTCAATCCGCGCGCCATGACCGGGACCATCTCCTCCGCCCTCTCCTGCCTCGACATCGCCTGCTGGGACATCGCCGGCAAGCTCGCCGGCCGCACCGTGGCCGAGCTCCTCGGCGGCGCGCGGTCGAGCGTGCCGGCTTATGTGACCTTCGGCTTCCCGCAATATGACCGCGAGCAGCTGGGCGAAGCCGCGCGGCTGCACGTGGCGAACGGCTTCAAGGCGCTGAAGCTGGTCGTGGCCGTGGACAAGGGCGGCTGGCGCGAGGACGCCCGCCGCGTCCGCGCCACCCGCGACGCCGTGGGTGACGATATCGATCTGATGATCGACGCCAACTACCTGTTCAATCCGGTGGAGGCCAAGCTCCTCTGCCGGGCGATCGAGGATTGCAACATAACCTGGTTTGAGGAGCCCTTGCACCAGAACGACGCCCGCGCGCTGGCCGACCTCCGCGCGAACACCAGAATTCCGCTTGCCGCCGGCCAGATGGAAGGCCACCGCTGGCGGCTCCGCGAGCTGGTGGAGAAACAGGCGGTCGACATCCTGCAGCCCAATGTCTGCTTCTGCGGCGGCTATACGGAAGCGCGCAAGGCAGCCCATCTGGCGCAGACCTACAACCTGCCGATCGCCAATGGCGGCGGCTGGCCGCTGTTCAACATGCACACCATGGCCGGCCTGATGAACGGCTGGATCGTCGAATGGCACCTCGGCATGGTGCAGGTCGGCGAGACCCTGTTCACCGACGCGCCGGCGCCGAAGGGCGGCATGCTGGACATCCCCCGCCGGCCCGGACTTGGATTGACGCTCGACCGCGACGCGCTGCGGGAGACGCGGGTGAAGGCGTAACGGGACAGCAAGCGACTGCGGCGTGGCCGGCTTTACCCGACCTGGAGCAACATTACAGGTAGCCCTACTCCGCCGGCTCGCGCACCATTGGCTCGGCGGCGAATTGCTGCTTGTTCCTCGCCGCGGCAAGCGGGTTGTTCGGGTGGCTCGTCCAGTTGGCGTAGAACGGCTCCACCACATGGCCGGTGCGCGGGTCGACGGCGCCGGGCGGCAGCGCCTCCATGGTGATGCAGTTCTCCACCGGGCAGACTTCCACGCACAGGTTGCAGCCGACGCATTCGGCGTCGATCACCTCGAAGTGCCGGCGGCCGTCGACGATGTGCGTGATCGCCTGGTGCGAGGTGTCCTCGCAGGCGATGTGGCAGCGGCCGCATTTGATGCACAGGTCCTGGTGGATTAGCGCCTTGGTGACGTAGTTCAGGTTCAGGTATTGCCAGTCGGTGACGTTGGGCGCCGCCAGCCCGACGAAATCGGACAGCTCGACGTAGCCCTTCTCGTCCATCCAGCGCTCCAGGCCCGAGATCATCTCGCGGACGATCTTGAAGCCGTAGGCCATGGCGCCGGTGCAGACCTGAACGTTGCCGCAGCCGAGCGCCATGAACTCCGCCGCGTCGCGCCAGGTGGTGATCCCGCCGATGCCGGAGATCGGCATGCCGCGCGTCTCGGAATCCCGCGCGATCTCCGCCACCATGTTGAGCGCGATCGGCTTCACCGCCGGGCCGCAATAGCCGCCGTGCGAGCCCTTGCCGTCGATGGAGGGCTCGGGCGAGAAGGTGTCGAGGTTGACGCTAGTGATCGAGGAGATCGTGTTGATGAGCGACACCGCGTCCGCGCCGCCCTTTCGTGCCGCCCGCGCCGGATAGCGTACGTCGGTGATGTTGGGCGTCAGCTTGACGATCACCGGCATGCGCGTATGCGCTTTGCACCAGCGCGCCACCATCTCGATATATTCCGGCACCTGGCCGACGGCGGAGCCCATGCCGCGCTCGCTCATGCCGTGCGGGCAGCCGAAATTCAGCTCGATCCCGTCGGCGCCGGTCGCCTCGACGAGCGGCAGGATCGCCGCCCAGTTCCGCTCCTCACAGGGCACCATCAGCGAGACGACCATGGCGCGGTCCGGCCAGTCGCGCTTCACTTGGGTGATCTCGCGAAGGTTCACCTCCAGCGGCCGGTCGGTGATCAGCTCGATGTTATTGAAGCCCATGAGCCGCCGGTCCGGCCCGTGGATGGCGCCGTAGCGCGGGCCGTTGACGTTGACGATTGCCGGGTCCTCGCCGAGCGTCTTCCACACCACCCCGCCCCAGCCCTCGCGGAAGGCGCGCACGACATTGTAGGCCTTGTCGGTCGGCGGCGCGGATGCGAGCCAGAACGGGTTCGGCGAGCGGATGCCGAGGAAATCGGCGGCAAGGCTAGCCATGTGGGAGCGCTCCGATCGAGGCGGTTCGGAAGATCATCTGGACAGGCGCTATCGTGCCGGCGCGGAGCGCGGCGATCATGTTGGCGCTTTTCTCCTTCACGGTTGGTCCCATCAAATTATGAAGTCCAAGCGGCGCCGGCGCCGTGCCTGAGGTCTGCGCCTGCAGACGAGCAAAGAAGTCGAGGGCAATCGCGCGCCTGTCCTCTTCTTCCACGAGGGCGAATCCGGCTGACTTCGCCGCGGTCCGGTAAGCTTCCGGGCGGTCGAGGGCCGAGAGGTCGGGCGTCTCCGCCCACGGCACTGGAAAGCTGAGCTCGCCCTCACCCACCCGCATCACCTCGTAGATAGCGAAAGTCCCGCCGTCGCGAAGCACGCGCCGGGCCTCACGAAAGACCCCCGCCTTGTCGGGAATGTTCATCCCAACATGGAGAAGCAGCGCGAGATCGAAGCTCCTGTCCGCAAATGGCAGCGCAGTCGCGCTCCCGATCTCGAACCGAACCCGATCGCCCAAGCCCACCATGTCGGAAAGGGCGCGAGCCGCTTCGACAAAATCCGGCGTGAGGTCGATCCCCGTAACCTTGCAGCCGTATCTGAGGGCGATCATCCGCGCGGGGCCGCCGATGCCCGCACCGATGTCGAGCACGGCCGTGTCCGGGCGAATCTCCAGCCGATCGAGCAGCGCGGACGTTGCTTCGGCCCCACCGATATGAAACTCGTCAACCGCCTTGAGTTGCTCGGGCCGAACCTGTTGGAGATCGATGCCCATCGCCGACAGACCGGAGCGTATCCGGTCGAGGACATCGTAAGATCCGTAATGGCGCGTTACAGCGCCTTCCAGGTCACTCATGAACCGGCTCCTCGGCTTTTAAGCGCCCGATGGATGCTCTCCGCCGCCAGCTTGCCGTCCTGCGTTGCCACCACGGTCAGATCCTCGCCGCCCCAGGTGCAGTCGCCGCCGGCCCAGACCCCCGGCATGGAAGTGCGGCGCTCCTCGTCCACGGCGATGCGGCTATTCTCCAGCCTGATCTGCCCCGCCGAGCCGTTCAGCGGCGCGGGCACAAAGGTCTGGCCGATCGCCTTGAACACCATGTCGGCGTGCAGCGTCAGGATCTCGCCCGTGCCGACCAGCCGCCCATCCTCCATCCGCGTGCGCTCCAGCGCCACCGCGTGCACGTTCCCCTTCGCGTCCGTGAGAAGCCGGATCGGCTGCGCCCAAAAGAGGATGCGGACGCCGCGCGTCTGCGCCAGCTCCTGCTCCCAGCGGCTCGCCTTCATCTCCGCCTGGCCGCGGCGGTAGACGATGGTCACCTCCTCGGCCCCGAGCAGCTTCGACTGCACGGCGGCGTCGACCGCCGTCATGCCGCCGCCGATCACCGCGACCCGCCGGCCGACCGGCATGGCGCCGAGATCCGTCGCCTGGCGAAGCTCGGCGA
>JACCSN010000212.1 GCA_013812985.1 Hyphomicrobiales bacterium
TCCCAATAGACGCTGTGGCCATCGCCGACATCGAGCATGCCGGAGGCATAAGGCTCGATCGGCGGATAGAGGCCCTGGAGGGTGGAGGCGTTCATCGCTTCAGCGGCTGCTCGGGCGGCGGCGGGCAATCGGCCGTATCGTGGTCGGGATGCTGATGATTGCTTCCCGCAATCAGCCTCAGCCGCTCCTGCTTCTCGCTCTGGCCGGTGTGTTTGCCCGGCAGTCCGTCGAGCTGGTCCAGCCAGGGCAGCCTTGCTTCCAACCCGTATTGAACGAGGGGGCGGGCAGCCGAGGGATCGTCGAGAGAGCCGATCGATACGTCGACCACCTCTTCATCCAAATAGCGGAAGGTCAGCGGCGTGCCACAATCCCGGCAAAAACCTCGCTCCACGGCGTCGGAGCTTTTGAAGACGCCGAGCTTGCCGCGCGTCAACGCGAACCCCGGCGCCCCGACGAGAGGCGCGTAGAACGAGCCGAACGCTTTTTGGCACATGCGGCAATGGCAGATGCTCGGCCGGCCGAGCGGACCGTTCACGGCATAGCGCACCGCGCCGCACTGGCAGCCGCCGGTGATTGCCGGTCCGCTCACGGGTGAGACCTTTCCCCGTTTGATGACTCCGCCAGCATTGTTTCAGCCATTTGCATGAACTGATCGAGCGACCGCATCACGTCCTGAACCGTTTCCGCCTCGACGAGAAGTGGGGAATAATCCGCTTGATTGCGTGCTCGACCAGCCTGCGCGAGCGCCCGCCCGAGCTCGGCATTGAGCGGCCCGTCCTTGATGTAATGAAGCGAAAAGAGACGCCAGACGCTAGCATGAGTCCTCACGTCCGCAGGGCCGACGCCACGATTGGCCAGGAGAGCGCGGGCTGCGTTGAACATGGCGTAGTAGGCGCGATTGCAGGCGTCTTCCGGGTGTCCTTCCTCAAAGAGGAGGCGCGCGGAATCGGCTGAGCCGCGGGCCTTGCGCCAGAGTTCATCCATCCTGAGAGCCGACCGGACGTTGATCGCGCTGCATTCGGCGCACGAGGTCCGGGTTCTGGTGACAAGCGGGATCCTTCCACTCGCTCACGCGGACAGGCCAAGCTTCAACGTCCGCGCCGGTTTCGACCAGAAGGTCGTAAGCAATGTCCGTCAATCGCTTGATCTCCGTCCAGTTTCTCCAATTCCCATCGTCCAGCACGACCGCAATATCCGCATCGCTCGCCGGCGTATGGTCGCCCCGTGCGCGGCTCCCAAAGAGATAGACGCCCTTCACACGCGGCCCGTAGACCTCCCGCACTGCGCGCGCATACTCCTCAATCGCCTGATTGACCGCCACGTCGTCGGGCGGCGCGTAAAGGTCAGCAGTGCTCGCTTTGCTCGCGCTCATCGCTTCAGCTCCCAACTCGTCCCCTCCGGGCCATCCTTGAGCACCACCCCCATCGCCTCGAGCTCGCCCCGGATGCGGTCGGCCTCCGCCCAGTTCCTCCCCCCGCGCGCCACGTTCCGCGCCCTGATCAGCTCCGCCACCCGCGCCTCGTCGACCGTGACTCCATCGCGCCGCCAGCGCCGCCATTCCGTCTCGCTCCCCTGCAGCAGCCCGAGCAGGTTCAGCGCGGCCCGGAACATGCCGCGGTCGTCGCCCTCGTGGTCATCCGCGACCTCAACCGCCATGTTGTGGATGACCGCGATGGCGAGCGGCGTGTTGAGGTCGTCGAGGAGCGGCGCCAGCACCTTGGAGAGAAGCGGGTTCTGGCCCGTCCAGGGATGCGCGTCGCCAGCCGCCGCGTGCCAGCGCTCCAGCACCTTCAGGCTCTCCTCCAGCCCCTTCACGGTCCAGTCGATCGGCTGCCGGTAGTGCGTCCGGAGCATGTTGAGGCGCAGCGCCTCGCCCGGCCAGTCGGCGAGAAGATCGCGGATGGTGACGAAGTTGCCGAGCGACTTCGACATTTTCTGCCCTTCGACCTGCAGGAAGCCGTTGTGCATCCACACCTTCGCCATCTGCCGCGTGCCGTGGGCGCAGCGCGATTGCGCCAGCTCGTTCTCGTGGTGGGGAAAGACGAGGTC
>JACCSN010000218.1 GCA_013812985.1 Hyphomicrobiales bacterium
GCGGCTGTCGGGCAAACAGCTGTTCGAGCTTGTCGAGCGCCTCGGTCCAGCCGCCGCGATGCCCCTCGCGGGCGGCCTCGTCGAAGAATCGCTCGTGCGTGAGGGTCAGCTCGGTCCCGTCCTCGACCGGGCGGAGCGAGACCGTCACCAGGGATTTCCGCTCAGGCGTCGAAATCCACGCCCAGGTGAAGACCAGCTTCCGGTCGGGCACGACCTCGCGGTAGACGCCGCTGACATCGTGGACCTCCCCATCGGTCGCTTGCATGACAACGCGGAACCGGCCACCCGCCCGCGGATCGGCCTCGGCGCTCGCGACCTCGGTGTGGGATGGGCCGAACCAGCCGGCCATCATCTCCGGCTCGGTCCACGCGGCGAAAACCTTGGCCGGGGGCGCCTTGATGCGCCGGACCAGCGTCAGGCTCGGCTTGGTCGTCATGGATCCTCCTCCACAAGAGCGGCGAGCCGGTCGAGGCTCTCGGCCCAGAAGCGCTCGTAGCGTTCGAGCCAGGCGACCGCCTCCTCCATCGGCGCCGCGTTCAGCCGGCAGGCCACGGTGCGGCCGGTCTTCTTGCGCGTGATCAGCCCGGCGTCCGACAGCACGTCGAGGTGCTTCATGATCGCCGGCAGCGACATCGGGAACGGTCGGGCCAGGTCGCTCACCGAAAGGCTCTGCCGGCCGTCCAGCCGCGCCAGCAACGCCCGCCGGGTGGGATCCGCGAGCGCGGCGAAGGTGCGGTCCAAAGCTATGTCTTGAGACTTAACCATTCAGTTAAGTATGCGGCTTGCTGTTCGCGGAGTCAAGCAGCGATATGGGCGGTCTCGCAAACGACAGCGCCTTGGCCCGGCCGGAGGGATGACCTACATCGTCGCCTCCGGATCGCGTGCGACTCATCGCGCCGCTTTGCCTCGCCATTCCCAGCTTGGCCCACCAAGGACGCCCTTCATGCTTGCCCCGCCGGCCCCAAACCGCGCCGCAGAGGAATCGACGCCGCATCCCGGGATGGGGTTTCGCGAGTTTGTCACCATCATCGCCGCGATGATGGCGACGAATGCGCTGGCGATCGACGCCATGCTGCCGGTCCTCCCCGAGATCGGCGCGGCGCTCGGCGTCAGCGACGCGAACCAGACCCAGCTGGTCCTCACCACCTATCTCCTCGGCTTCGGCTTCGGGCAGATCTTCTACGGCCCTCTCGCCGACCGGTTCGGACGTCGGCCCGTGCTTCTCGCCAGCCTGGCATTCTACGTGGCGTTCAGCGTCGTCGCGGCCGTCGCCACGACCCAGGAGCAGATGCTTGTCGCGCGGGCGCTGCAGGGCGTCGGCGCGGCGGCGTGCCGGGTGCTTGCCGTCTCGATCGTCCGCGACTGCTATTCCGGGCGGCGGATGGCGCGCGTCATGTCGCTGTCCTTCATCGTCTTCATCGCGGTTCCCGTCATCGCGCCAAGTATCGGCCAGCTGGTGATCCTGTTCGCGCCCTGGCGCTGGATCTTCGGTTTCCTGGCGCTCTCCGGCGGCGGGCTGGCGCTTTGGGCGGCCATGCGGCTGCCGGAGACATTGCCGGTCGGCGCGCGACTCCCGCTGCGGGCGTCCTCCATCCTGCAAGCGTTCCGGATCGTGCTCACCAACCGCATGTCGGTGGGCTATACGGTCGCGTCGACGCTCGTGCTCGGCGGGCTCTTCGGCTTCATCAACCAGGCGCAGCAGATCTTCGTCGGCGTCTTCGATCTCGGCGCCTACTTCCCGCTGGTCTTCGCCGGCATCGCCCTGGCTGTCGCCGCCTCGTCGTTCCTCAATTCGCGCATCGTGGAGCGGCTGGGGATGCGGTTCGTCTCCCACGCCGCGCTCATGGGCTTCACCGCGGTCTCCACGCTTCACGCGGTCATCGCTCTCGCGGAGCTGGAATCGCTTTACATCTTCGTGCCGCTCCAGGCCGCCATGATGTTCTGCTTCGGCCTCGTGATCGGGAATTTCGGGTCCCTGGCCATGGAGCCGGTCGGGCACGTGGCCGGCACCGCATCGTCGGCGCAGGGCTTTCTTACCACGCTCGGCGGCGCGCTCCTCGGCTTCGGCATCGGGCAGCAATACGACGGCACGGTCCTGCCGCTGATGCTCGGCTTCTGCGTGCTCGGCTTCGCGGCGATCGGCGCGGTGCTGGTCACCGAGCGCGGGCGGCTGTTCGGGCGCATGGATCCGCCGCCCGTCGCGGGCCGGCGCCCCGACTAGAGGACATCCTGAGGCGGGTAAGGATGGAGCTGGCCCTCGATGTCCTGCACCGCCCATGCCTCGCCGGAGGCGGCGATGTAGGTTGGCCCGACAGGGACCTTGCCGTGGCCGCCGGGGATGTCGAGCACGTAAGTCGGCTGGCAGAGCCCGGAGACGCGGCCACGCAGCGTCCGCATGAGCGCCTGGCCCTCGCCGATGCCGGTGCGGAAATGCTCTGTGCCGGGCGCCAGGTCGCCGTGATGCAGGTAATAGGGCTTGACGCGGTTCTCCACGAAGGCTCGCATCAGTGCGCCGAGCGTCGCGGCGTCGTCATTGACGCCCTTGAGGAGCACCGTCTGGCTGACGAGCGGGATGCCGGAATCGGCGAGGCGGGCGAGCGCGGCGCGGGCCGCCGGCGTGAATTCGCGCGGATGGTTGGCGTGGATGGCCAGCCATGTCGTCGTTCCCGGAGCTTGCACGGCCGCGATCAGCGTGGCGTCGACCCGTTCGGGCGCGACGACTGGCACGCGCGTGTGCCAGCGGAGGATCCTTACATGCTCGATTCTGCCCAAGCGCCGGGTAACCGATCCCAGGCGGCGCGGGGACAGCGCCAGCGGATCGCCTCCGGTAACGACGATCTCCCAGATTTCCGGATGCGCGGCGACATAGGCCAGCGCCGCCGTCACCTCCGCGTCGGAGAGCATGGCCGGCCCACCCTGCCCCACTGTCTCGCGGCGGAAGCAGAAGCGGCAATAGACCGGACAAACCGAGACGAGCTTCAGGAGCGCGCGGTCGGGATGACGGTGGACGACGCCGGGAACGGCCTCATGCGCGTCGTCGCCGATAGGATCGACGCGCTCCTCCGGCCGGTGCTCCAGCTCCGCGCCCGATGGCACGAACTGGCGGGCGATCGGGTCGTCGGG
>JACCSN010000232.1 GCA_013812985.1 Hyphomicrobiales bacterium
GTTGCGCCACGCCGGTCAATCCTCGTAGCGCCGGCTCCCGCCCCAACGCTGCTCGCCCCCAGGTCAGTGCAGCGGGGGGCACGAGCACGGCCAGGACGCGGGGAATGGCCAACAGGCGGCGCCGGCGACGGTCGTCGTGCGGGTGGCGATCATCGCCGTCCTCCTTCGGGGATGCGCGGACTCGGGAAGACCGCCCGCGTGCTGACGGCAGCGGCCGGCTGGAGCAGCGCCTCGGTCAGGGTGGCGCCGACGGCAGCGGCCGGCGGCAGGACGTAGATGGCGGAGTGGTCGTCGGAGAGGTGGAGTTCCCGGGCGGAGCAGAGCATCCCCTCGGACAGGACGCCGCGGATGGACCCCTTCTTGAGCTTCCGGGCGCGCGGCACTGGGGAGGCGGCGTCGACGCCGCGGGCGCCAGGGAGAGCGAGCGCGACCTTGCGGCCGACTTCGACGTGAGGGCCGCCGGTGACGACGGTCAGCCGCCTCCAGCCGACATCGACTTCGGCGACGACCTCCCGATCGGCGTTCGGGTGGGGATCGACCCGCGTCAGCACGCCGACGTAGATCTTCCGCCACGGGTTGGCCGCCTGCTCGAGCACCGTGGCCATCGCGTCCTCCTTCGGTCCCGATTACGTCGTCACCGTCGTTCCCTGGTTCCAGTCTGCGCCTCCGTCCAGGACGGCACCAGGCGTAGCACCCACGCATCACCCACGCATCGCTGACCGCCGGGTGTGATTCACATTGTGGGGGACCAGGCGTATGATCGGAGGAGGTCATCCGTTGCACAGGCGGGTTCGCGATGCTGCCCCGCTCCGATCGCGCCGAGTCCATCGCGGCTCCGTCCGTGCAGGAGGCGATGCGGGCCTGGCGCGCCAGGCATCCGCACGCGACCTTTGCCGAGATCGAAGTCGCGGCCACCCGGCAGGTGGCGGCGGTGCGGGCGGAGCTGATCCGGTCTGCGCTGGAATCCGGGGAACCGGCCATCGCGCCGGACTGTGGCGCCTGTGGGCGGGCGATGATCCGGGCCGGGATCCAGACGCGCACGATCATCACCAGCCATCAGGAAGCGGTCACGGTGCGTGGCCAACGCTATCGCTGTCCGGCCTGTGGCGCCGGGCTTTTCCCCCCTCGCTGAGGCGCGGGACCTGGGCGCGAGCGGCTATTCGCCCTGGATTGTGGAGGGGGCGGTGCGCCTCGGCGCGGATCGCCCGTTTGCGCTGGCGGCCAGCCTGTTGCAGCACTTCACCGGGGTCACCCTGAGTCCGGCGACGCTGCGGCGACTGACCATCGCCGCTGGCGCCACGGTGCGGCAGTTGGAGTTGGCGTTCGTCGATGCTGTCCCGACCGGCGGCGATGCCGAGGCGGCGGACGACGACGTGCCGCGGCAAATGCGTGTGGACGGCCGTATGGTGGCGCTGATCGGGGAAGGATGGCGCCAGGTCAAGCTCGTGGCGATCGGGGAACGCGTAGCGGCAGGCCCGCTGACCGCGCTGAGCGATGCGGCCACATTGGGCACGGCGGCGGCGTTCGGCGACGAAGCGGTGGGCGAGCTCGTGCGGCGTGGCATCCCCCAGGCGCGCGACGTGGTGACGGTCAACGATGGGGCGGAGTGGATCCAGGGCTTCGTGGACCTGCAGTGCCCGCAGGCCCAGCGCATCCTCGATTTCGCCCATGCCGCCGGCTACCTGGCGACGGCGTCCACCGAAGCCTGGGGCGAGGGGACAGCCGCGGCGGACGCCTGGTTCACCACGCAGCGGCACCGGTTGCGGGAGGGCGACCCGGAGACGGTGCTGGCCGCCTTTTTGGCGTTGCCCGCCGGGGCGGAACGGGATCGATCATGGCACTATCTGGCGACGCGCCGGTCCCAGATTGCCGACCGGGACTTCGTGGCCCGCGGCTGGCCGATTGGCAGTGGCTGCGTAGAGAGCGCCCACAAGGGGATTGTGCAGAATCGCCTGAAGCTGCGAGGCATGCGGTGGTCCCATCCCGTCGCCGAAGGGATGATCGCCCTGCGGATTGTGGACGCGAACGACCGCTGGGGCGAAACCTGGGCGCAGGTCACGGCTCACCAACGCGCCGACCACCACGCGCACACCGCGCGTCCTCCATTAGGCAAAGCTGGTGCAGCAGGGTAAACCCACCGCCGACCACCCGTGGCGCACCTTCCGGCTCAACGGATCAGCGCCCAGACTCCCTCCCACAATCTGAAGCGCACCCCTGACCGCCTGAGCCGATGCGGACCCGTGCTACGATGCGGTGACAGATCGGCCCGAGACCGCCGTACGATCTTCGTGGGGTGTGAGATGGCCAGCGACGGAGCAGCCGAGTTTGGCGTGCTGCTGCGCCGGTGTCGCGTGGCGGCGGCGCTGTCCCAGGAGGGACTGGCCGCGCGGGCGGGGCTGAGCGTTCGCGGCATCAGCGACCTGGAGCGGGGCGTCCGGCGCACGCCCCGCCTGGAGACCGTGCGGCTGCTCGCCGACGCTTTCGGGCTGTCATCCGACGATCGGGCCGCGCTCCTCGCCGCCGCGCGCCCACCGGCGGCCGTTGCGCCGTTGGAGGTGACATCCTCAGTCGAGACGGATCGCCTTGCCCTTCCCCTTCCGCCGACACCGCTGATTGGACGGGAGAGCGAGGTCGCAACGACAGCCACGCTGCTCCGCCGCGAGGACGTGCGGCTCCTGACGTTGACCGGTCCCGGCGGGGTGGGCAAGACTCGGCTCGCCCTCGCGGTGGCCGCCGAATTCGCCGCCGCCGACTTCGCCGACGGCGTCGCGTTCGTCCCTCTCGCTCCGCTGACCGGGCCGTCCCTTTTCCTTCCGGCTGTTGCCGCGGCGGTCAGCGTGCGGGAGGCAGGGGACCGACTGCTCCTCGACGGTCTGACCGCGGCGCTGCGGGAGCGGGACCTGCTGCTGGTGCTGGACAACTTCGAGCATCTGCTGGAGGCGGCCCCATTGCTTGCCGGGCTCGTCGCCGGCTGCCCCCGTTTGAAACTCCTGGTCACGAGCCGTGCCCGCTTGCGGGTCTCGGGCGAACGCACCTTTCCCGTTCCGCCCCTCGCGTTGCCCGCGCCAGGCAGCATCGCGCTCACCGACTTGGCGGGGACTGAGGCCGTCCGCCTCTTCGTTGCCCGGGTCGTGGAAGTCGACCCGGCATTCGCCCTGAGCGAGGCGAACGCCGCCGCGGTCGCCGACGTTTGCCGCCGCCTGGACGGGCTGCCGCTCGCGATCGAGCTGGCAGCGGCGCGGGGCGATGTCTTGCCGCCGGAGGTCTTGCTCGCGAGGTTGGGGCGGCGGCTTCCCTTGCTGACCGGCGGCGCACGCGATGCTCCCGCCCGGCTCCAGACGATGCGGGCGGCGATCGCGTGGAGCTATGATCTCCTGACCCCGACCGACCAGGTCAACTTCCGCCGCCTTTCGGTCTTCGCCGGCGGGTTTGCGCTCGAAGCGGCTGAGGCTGTCGTGGGGAGCCAGGAGCCAGAGAGCGGGGAGCAGGTAACGCCTTCCTCCGACTCCACGCTACCAATCCTGGACGCGCTGGAGGGGATCGCATCTCTGCTGCACAAGAGCCTGCTCCACTCGATAGGGGTATCGCGCGGTGTTGCCCGGTACGCCATGCTGGAGACGCTTCGCGAGTTCGGACTGGAGCAACTTGACGCCGCCGGAGAGGCAAGGGCCACCCGGCGCCGGCACGCTGACTATTTTTTGTCGCTTGCCCGGCGAACGCACCCCATGATCGCCCGGACACTCGATGAGCGGAGCTGGCTCGATCTCCTCGAAGCGGAGGACGACAACCTCTGGTCACTCCTCAGTTGGTCGCTGGCGGAGGGAGAGATCAAGATCGGTCTGCGCCTTGCGGGTGCGGTGGGTCTCTACTGGTACATCCGTAAGCGCCGGCTGACGGAGGCCCGCGCTTGGCTTGAGCGGGGGCTGGCACGGACCCCCGACGCCGGCATCCCGGCCGACGTGATCGCCGAGGCGACGGCGAACGCGAGCATGCTGGCCCACCTCCAGAACGACGCGGAGCGATCCGAAGCCCTCGCCGAGGAGGCCCTGGCGCTCTACGAGCGGCTCGGGATGCCAGGCGAGGTGGCCTGGGTGCGCTACCTTCTCGCGATCCCTGTCTACATGCAGGGCGATTGCGACCGGGCGGAGCGCCTGTACCAGACGGCACTCGACTCCTTTCGCGCCGCCGGCGACCGCCAGTGGACGGCCGAGGCGCTCCTCGGCGTCGCCAACATCGCCATCGACCGCGACGAGCATGAGCGGGCGGCGGCTTGCTACGAGGAAGTGCTTTCCCTGGCGGCGGGCGGGGGCGTGAGCGCGTCAGTCCTCGGCATGGCGCTGTCGGGGTACGGCTTCCTCGCTCGCGCTCGTGGTGACTCAACCCGTGCGCATCGTCTGCTCTGCCAGAGCCTGGCCATTTGGCAGCAGTTGAATGATCCCGGCAGCATCGCCGTCTGCCTGGAGGCGATCGCGGGCGTGGTCTGCGGGCTCGGCGCACCCGGGCGGGCAGCCCGACTCTTTGGCGCCGCGGAGGCGCTTCGCGAGCGGACGGGGCTGCCCATTCCGGACGGCGGCGTCACCACCTACCGGCAGACCGTGGCCGGCGTCCAGAACTGCCTCACAATGCGGCAGTTCGCGACCGAGTGGGTAGCGGGGCGAACGCTCGCCATGGATG
>JACCSN010000302.1 GCA_013812985.1 Hyphomicrobiales bacterium
GCGCGTGAGCAGGGAGTGGGCCGGTGATGTCATTCAGCCCAGCGATCTCGTTGAGCGCGTAAAGCAATTCTCTCGACGCAGCCCGGAGCCGGTTCAGGCGGATCACGCGCATAGGAGCGTGACGCAGTCCGACGTTGCCGAGCTGTTCAGGAATTGCCGGGCCGGACTTCGGAAGCTGATCGCGGCGCCTTCCTATGACGGCGAAGATCGTTCCGAAACAGCCGGGAGCGTCATCTGGCAGCTAATGTCGGCCGGGCACGCCGACGACCAGATTATCGCAATCATCGAAGCCCATCCGGGAGGGATTGGGGCCCGCTACGCTGACGGCAAGGACTCGCGGCCGACGTGACGAGAATTCGCAAGGATTGGTCGGCTAGACGGTCCGCCAGCAAGCCAAGCGGAGACATCTGGGATCCATGGGAGCGGGCCGGCGTGCCTGATTTCCCGCTCGATGTTCTTCCGACCGGGGTTCGACAGTTTGTCGAGACCCAAAGCGCTGTTGTGGGCTGCGATCCAAGCGCCCTAACGATGGCGGCCCTCGTGAACTTCAGCGCCGCTCTCGACCATCGCTTTGGGCTAAAGCTCATGCGTAATGGCGATTGGTGGGCAAGCCCGAGGCTCTGGGTGCTCCTGGTGGGCGATCCCTCCCGTAAGAAGACGCCGATCATCAACACCGCCATCAGAGAACTGGAGAAGCACCAAGACCGACTCCGGGACGAATACGAAGCGGCTCTTGCTCGGCACCTCCAGGCCGGTGGTGAGCTGAAGGACGGGCCAATCAAGCCGCCCGCCCCGGCTCGTTGTGAACGATACCACCACCGAGATGCTCGGCGAAATCCTGTCTCGCCATGACCGGGGCACCCTGGTGAAGCGGGACGAGTTCTCCGGCTGGATCGGCTCGATGGAGCGGTATGGCGCAAAGGGCGGCAGCGACCGCGCCTTCTGGCTGCAGGCGTTCGACGGCGGCAGCTTCATGGTCGACCGCATCAGCCGCGGAGAGATCAGGATTCGGAACCTCTCCGTCAGCCTCATCGGGGGTGTTCAGCCGGCAAAGCTCGCCGAGATGCACGGCCTGACTGCGGACGGACTGCTTCAGCGGTTCATTCCAGTGATAATGGGTCCATCGAAGTTCCCGGAAGATGCTCCCGCCCATGAGCCCTTCCGTGAATACGATCGGATCACTCGGACCCTCATCAACGCCGCGCCGGCTAAGATGCGTTTTGCCGACGAGGGACTTGATGCGATGGATGACCTTCGGCGTGATCTCTTCAACCTGGAACAGGTTTCAGGGGGGCTGGCGGAAGGGTTCCAGGCATTCGCCGGAAAGCTGCCCGGACTGGCCGGAAGCCTCGCGCTGGTCCTGCACATGGCCGAGAAGCCCCGCGATGGTGGTGTCCGCCCGGTGTCTCAGGCCATCGCCATCGCGGTCCAGCGTATTGTGCGCGACTTCATCCTGCCACACGCGTTCGAGTTCTACCGCACCGCCGACACGGTCACCGATGGCGACCGCATCCAAAAGGCGGCGAGCTACGTCCTGACGAGTGGGGCAGCGCGCGTGCTGGTCTCGGACTTCACCCGCAACGTCTCTTGTTTTCGCGGCTTAGGAATGCGGGAGGTGAACGAACGCGTTTCGCCGCTCGTAGCTGGTGGATGGCTTACCCCGAACGAGCCGGGCCCGATCACGCGCTCATGGTCCGTAAACCCTGCCGTTTTTGCCCAACTGAAGCCAAGGGCCGAAGAGGAAGAAAGGCGCAAGAAGGCGCTCGCTGAACTGATGAACACGGCACGACGGGGTCGGCGATCCTGACCGCCAGCCCCCTATCACGTTCCTCACGTTTTGCGACAAACGTGATACGCGCGTGAGTGCATGTAGAATCTCTCTTTTTAAGTCTTCAGACCCGGGAGGAACGAAACGCGCTCACGCGCGCGTATCACGTTTGTCACGTTCGAACCCGGGATGGTTCCCGGCGTGGCGCTGTGGCGTATCTTTACGAAGCGCAGCATAAATCGCGACCGAAGACCCGTC
>JACCSN010000318.1 GCA_013812985.1 Hyphomicrobiales bacterium
GCCCGAGCCGGCGACGCGGCCGCGGCTGCCGCAGGGTGAGATCGATTATTCGTTTGATTGGGTCGGCGGACGTCCATCGCCGCGCGGCGGGGCGGCATCGTCGCAGCTGTCCGAGCCGGATGATCTACGGGCGGAGATCCGCCAGCTGATCCTGGAAGAGCTGCGCGCCCTGCGGCGCGAGCGGCGCTGAGGATCCTCATGGCCACCATCCGCTCCTACATCTTCATCGACCAGCTGCAGCCCAAGACCATGTGCTATCTCGGCAGCTTCGTCCGCGGCTTCCTGCCGCGCACCAACATGGCCGCCCTCGTCGTCGAGGTTGCGCCGGGGCTGGAGATCGAGAACATCGCCGACATCGCGGTGAAGAATGTCGACGTGCGGCCGGGCCTCCTCGTCGTCGAGCGGCAATATGGCTACCTGGAGCTGCATTCCAAATCGACCGCCTCGGTGAAGGCGGCGGGACAGGCGATCCTCGATTACCTCGGCGCCACGGAAGCCGACGCGATGCGGCCGGAGATCCTGGCCTCGCGCATCGTCAAGCGCGTCGACAATTACCACGCGCTGCTGATCAACCGGAACAAGGCGGGGTCGATGATCCTGCCGGGCGAATCCCTTTTCGTGATCGAGATGCAGCCCGCCGCCTACGCGATACTGGCCGCCAACGAGGCGGAAAAGGCTGCCGACATCAAGGTGGTTGACTACCGCATGATGGGCGCGACCGGGCGCGTCTACCTGTCCGGGCAGGAATCCGACATCCGCTCGGCGGCGATGGCCGCGGAAAGCGCCCTTGAGGCGCGGCAATGACGAAAATCGACCGGGACGAGCTGAGGCTGCTGGTGCGGCAGGCGCTGAAGGAAGCTCTTCGCGAGGATCCGGATCCGCTTCCGGTCTCCGGCCGTCCCTTGCCCAACCCCGCCCCGCAGGGGACAGGGGACAGCAGGCGCCATGTTCCTGCGCCGCGGGAGAAGGATCGAGAGGCGGTCCGGCCGACGCCCAACGCGAGCGCCGGCTCCGATGATCTGGTCGGCCAGCTTCGTCGCGCCATCGCCGGGGACGCGCCGACCGTACTGGTGGAGGTCGCCTCCGCTGCCGACCTCGACCGCTTCGCACGCGATGTTCTTGCGGTCGCCAAGCACCGGGACCTGAAGGCGGCGATCGAGTCCGGCCGCATCCGCTTCGAGCCGCGCGGCGGCCAGCCCGCGCCCGTCGCTGCGGAGCGCCGCGCGCCGGAGCGCTCGCGGGAAAGCGGCTCGGGACGCGGTCAGGACACGTTCCGCATGGATGCCGGCGTGCTCGGCGAGGCGGCGCTCGTCCGCATCGGCCGGACGCACACCAAAATCCAGATCGGCAGCGATGTGGTGGTGACCCCCCTCGCACGGGAAAAAGCGCGTGCGATCAAGGTTGAAATCGAGAGGCGAAAGCCATGAAGACCGGGATGGTGATCGGAAAAGTATGGGCGACCAAGCGGCTCGACGAATTGCCGGGCGGCGCGCTCCTGGAGGTCGCCGTGGAAGAGGAAGGCGGAACCGGCGAGCGGATGATCGCCTATGACGCGCTCGGGGCCGGCGAAGGGGATCGGGTTCTGATCACGCAAGGCTCGGTCGCCAAGGGATGGTTCAAGGATGGCAAGGCAGTCGTGGATGCGCTCATCATCGGCATCCTCGACGTGCAGCGGCCGCCGCCGGCCGGGCGCAAGCGGACGTAATCACAGGTCAAGCAAAGGAGAACAGCATGTCCAACGCAATCGGGTTCATCGAGACCAAGGGCTATGTGGCGGCCTTCGCCGCAGCAGACGCCATGGTGAAGGCCGCCAATGTCGCCATCATCGGCCGCGAGCAGGTGGGCGCGGGCCTCGTTTCCGTGCTCGTCCAGGGCGATGTCGGCGCGGTCAAGGCGGCGACGGAAGCCGGCGCGGAAGCGGCCGGCCATGTCGGCCAGGTCGTCTCCGTCCATGTCATTCCGCGCCCGCATGCCGACGTGCTCAAGCAATTCGGCGCCGGCGGCTCGGGGCAAGCTGCTGAGCTCGGCTAGACGGGCTGGAGCGGCCCGGTGACCGAGCTGCGCGTCTACCTGAAGGTGGAATCGCTCAGGCGGCAATTCGCCGCCTATATGGGCTCGCCCACCCGCGCCCGCGGTTACGTGCCGCTGGAAGGCATGCATTCGCTGATCATCGAGATCGCACCGGCGCTCGCCATCCACAGGGTGATCGACCTGGCGCTGAAATCGGTGCCGGACGCCGAGCCCGGCATGCTCTATGTGGAGCGCCAGTTCGGCATCCTGGAGCTCCATTCCATGTCGATGGCGGAGCTCGACGCCGCCGGAGGGGCCATCCTCGCCGGCATAGGCGCCGACGCGGCGGATCAGCTCAGGCCGCAGGTGCTTTATTCCGACATTGTCGATGATGTGACCGACCAGCATGCGGTGATCCTCAACCGCAACCGCGACGCCTCGATGATCCTGCCGGGCGAATGCCTGCTGCTGGTCGAGATGATGCCCGCTCTGTTCGCGGCGGTCGCGGCCAACGAGGCGGAGAAGGTCGCGCCTGGGCTGACGCTGGTCGACTGCCAGATGATCGGCGCCTCCGGCCGCGTCTTCCTGTCCGGCCGCCGCCCCGACGCCGAGCGCGCGCGCGATCACATCATGCACGTCCTGGCCGCGGTGGTCGGGCGGGAGAACTAGGGGCCGGTCGCCCCTGCCCACAATGGGCGATCGCAAATGGCTCTGCGACGGCGAGTGCGGCTCCTCCCCTGTCGCTTGCGACGGGGGAGGAGGACCATGCGCAGCATGGTGGAGGGGGCGAACACGAGCGCCGAGGCCAGCCGTCGCCCCCTCCACCGCCTTCGGCGGTCCCCCTCCCCCCGCTTTGGGGGTGAGGAACCTGTCGGCAGCGCTGTCCTCGTGTTCATAGGCGATAGCTCTGCCCACAAGGACAGGCGCAACGTCCTCGTCGCTGGCTTAACCGAACCGGCTCAGATAATCCTCGCACATTGGCACCGTTTGGTCGGTGTAGGAAACGCCCATCGATTGCGCCAGCTCCGTTTCCGAATGCGAGCCGATCCAGGCGACCAGGATCATCCGCCGGAGCATCACGAAAGTGGGAATTTCCGCCTCATCCTCGGCGGGCAGAGCGAGCACCTTGCGGTAGCCCTGGACCCAAGCTTGCATCAGGTCCGGCACATGCGGCTCGTGCTCGAAGAACGAGACGGCGGTGGCGGCGTCGTAGAGCCGCCAGGAAAATCCGCAATCGTCGAAGTCGATGACTTTCACCTCATCGCGGTCGAGGAGGAGGTTGGCGAGCCGCATGTCGCAGTGGATCAGGCCGAAGCGTTCGGGGCTTTTTCCGAAGCGGTCCAGGCGACGGCCGATCAGCTCGACGGCCTGGCCGAGGACCTTTTCCTTGGCCGGGCCGAGGCCGATCCCGTCGCGCCAGCGCCCCCAATGCGGCCGATCGCCGAGGCTGGTCTCAAAATCCCAGGTGAGGCGCTCGAAGCCGGGCGGCCGCGGCCAGCTCCCGGAGTGCCGGTGCATGCGCGCCGCCACTTCGCCGAGCACCTCGAATTTTTCGTTCAGCCGATCGCTTGCCGAGGGTTCGGCGCCGCTTTCCCAGGCGAAGAGCACGACATTGCGCGGCTTCGCCATGGCGGGGTGGCCGCATTGCTGGATAATCTCGCCGTCGTGGCCGGCGACCGGCAGCGGCGTCGTCACCACTCCATCACGGCGCAGCGCCTGCAGCCAGGCGAGCTCGGACGCGATGGCGTTGCGCGAGTGATAGCCCTCCCGGTGAACCCGGAGCGCAAAGGCTCGGCCGCTCTCCGGATCTTCGATCCGGTACGTGGCGTTCTCCGATAAGTTCACCAGCGCCAACGGCGCGCCGGGCTTGATGGCGTAGCGATCGAGAGCCGCTTGCGCCAGCTCGCGCAGGCACTCCAGCTGCCCCCCATGCGGGAGGTCCTGAAACCGAGCCGCGCGGCCGCTTCGATCCTGGGGCCGCATCGATGGCGCCGTCACGACGGGTCAGGCCGCTTCGCGCGCCTGGAAACGCTCGACCGGATGAGCGCGTCCCTTGGCGCGCCCGCCGCGGACCACCGCCTCGGCCTGCCCGACCGCGGTGTCGAGCCGGTTGAGAATATCGTCGCAGAGTTCGTGATCGCACAGGAGTCCCGGCTTGAACTGCAGCGCCCGCGGGTCGAGGGCCGAATAGATCGCCCAGATGCCGTTCTCGTAGCAGCTCCGCATGACGTGGACGCCACCTTCGGGATGGTCGAATTCCAGTCCCATGATCAGCCCGCGCTGGCGGATGCCGACGAAGAAATCCGGAAAGTTCGCCTGAATCTGGTTGAGCCCCTGGCGAAGGTGGTGGGAAATATAATGGCACTGCGACCGCGTCTCCGGCCGGGCGCAGATTTCCAGGACCTTGTGCGCGGCGATGCAGCCGAGTTCGGCGCCGCCGAAGCTCGACATGTGGCCCCAGCCGTCCTCCTTCAGCCAGGCCGCCGAGCGCTCGTTGGCCACCACCGCGGCTATCGGGTAGATGCCGCCGGAAATGCCTTTGCCGGTAACCAGCATGTCCGGCACGACGCCATAGGTGTCGATGCACCACATCTCGCCGGAGCGCATCAGTCCCGTCTGCACCTCGTCCGCGATGAGAAGCGTGCCGACCTTCTCGCACATCGCCTTGATGGCCTTGAGATAACCGGGGATCGGCATCGGGAAGCCATAGGTCGCCGGAATCGATTCGATGATCACGCAGGCCGCGTCGCCCTTGGCGATCTCCCGCTCCATCGCTTCCAGGTCGTTGAAGGGGACCTTCGAGACCTCGTCCTCGTCCGCTTCGGAGAGAAAGAGTTTTGAGAACCGGTCGTCGCCGACCTTCACCGCTAGCCCGGTATGGCCGTGGTAGCAGCGTTGCAGGCAGATGATGCGGCGGCGCTGGGTGGCGTGTCGGGCGCTCTTCAGCGCGATGTCGATCGCTTCGCCGCCGCCCGAGGCGTACATCGAATAGTGCAGTCCGTCCGGCGTATGCGTGGCCAGCATCTCGGCCAGCTTGGTGCGCATCAGCGCCGGAAAATGGTGGTTGCCGATGTCGAAATGCTCCATGCCGTCGCGCACGGCTGCGATCACTTCCGGATTGCGATGGCCGAGGCTGTAGATGCCGCCGTTGAGGTGCAGGTTGATGAGCCGCCGCCCATCCATGTCGTAGAGGTAATAGCCCTCGCGCCGGTCGATGACGAGGTCGATGCCCTGCCGTTGCCATTCCAGCGTCTTGCCGGGATTCCAATACTGGACCGTCCTGGCGATGAAGTCGTCCTTGGCCTTGCTCATTCTTCCCGCCTGCCGGCAGATCGTCAGGATGGGATCGTAGCGGGTTGCGCCAGCACCAACTTGACAGGGCGCATGGCAAAATTGACACTTTCCGCGGGCCCAAAGCCAGACTGAGGCGTGTGCCAAGTCGCCCCAGCTTGCCCGCGCCGTTAATTCAAAGTGGAATCCAGTTTACTGTCCGGCTCGGCGTAGGTGGTCCGCCATCTTCTCGCCGATCATGATTGTCGTGAAATTCGTATTGGCCCGGCAATCGCGCGGCATGATCGACGCATCGACCACCCAGAGGTTTTCGGCGCCCCTGACCCGGCATTCCGGATCAACGACGCTCTGTCCATCTTGCGCTCCTGCCGGTCCCATCCGGCAGGAGCCAGCGCCATGCTGCGCGTCGGAGCAATCGGTGAGCAGCCATTCCTCAATCTCATCGTCGCCGGCGCGCCGCATTTCGGCCGCGCTCACCCCGGTATTGCCGGCGAGCACCGCGTTGGCGATGCCGGCGACGGCGGAGTGCCCGCCGATCTCGAGAAGGTGGCGGGCGCCTGTTCGCATTCGGACGAGGTCGCGTTCGTCCGACAGCATCCGGAGATTGACCTCCGGCTGCACGTCGGGATCGGGCGAAACAAGCCTTACCTCGCCGGGGGAGAAGCACTCGAAGAGGCAGACGTGGATTCCGGCCTCACCGAACATGTCGGGGTCGAGGTCGCCAAAGCCGCCATGGTTCATGGCGAAGAAGATCATGTCGTTGAAGCCGCCGCCGGGCAGGCCGGACGAGAACTTCACGCAGCAATTGGTGTGCCGCGCATGGAGATCCGTAGGCCGGTGCTCAGGCTTCAGCTTGAGCTCCAGCCTGACGAAGGGGTGATCGAAAAAAAACCGTCCCACCGGCAGGTCATTGAGGCATGCGATCCCGAGGGATTGGAGCTGGGCGACAGGTCCGATGCCGGAGCGAAGCAGGATCGGGGGCGTGTGAATGGCGCCGGCTGAAAGGATGATTCGCCGTGCGCGGAACTCCTGCCAGTCGCGGCCGATCCGGGCGCGGACGCCCACAGCGCGACGACCCTCGAACAGGACGCGCTCGGCAAGCGCGTCTCCCACGATCCGGAGGTTCGGCCGATGGCGCGCCGGATCGAGGTAGGCGCCGACGACAGAGACGCGCATGCCGTCGCGGATGTTGATCGCGTAGGAGGTCACGCCGGTCGCGTCGGGGCTGTTGAGATCGTCCGTCCATGGGTGGCCCAAGGCCAGCGCGGCGTCGCGGAGCGCTTTGTCGACCGGACCCCATTGCTCTTTCGGCATCCGATAAACGGGTGTCGGCCCGCCGCGGCCGTGGCAGGGGCTGTCGCCGAAATCCTGATCGTCTTCCAAGCGGTTGAAATAAGGCAGCACGTCCGCCCATGACCAGCCCTTGGCGCCGTGCTCGGCCCATTCGTCGAAGGCAGCGGCGACGCCGCGGATGGCGATCTGGCCGTTGATCGAGGAACTGCCGCCGGCGCCGCGGCCGCGCCAGTAGATCCGCGGCTCCTGGCGGTCCGTGCGGCGCGCCATCAGCGCCGGCCACAGATAGGTCGCCTGAAAGTGCTTCGGCAGGATCAGGTTGAACGGGTTCTTGCTCTTCATCGCCTGCGGCATTTCGGCGGAGGTGTAGTCGGGCCCGGCTTCCAGGAGGAGCACGCGGCAGGCTGGATCCTCGCTCAATCTTGACGCCAGCACCGCCCCGGCGGATCCGGCGCCAACCACTAGATAATCGAACGTCGACATCACTCAGTCCTCACGGATCCGCTGCGCCGGTGCGACCATCGCAGCGCCAAATGCCGGGCGCGACTATTCGGCGGCGATCGGGCCGGCCACGCGGCTCGCTCGCCCGGCCGCGAGCTCCGCCTCCGCCTCTTCGACGGGGGTGTTAGCCCAGTAGCAGGCGGCAACGCCGCTCGGGCGCTCAAACAGCGGCGGCTCGTCGCCTTGGAAGCATTTGTCGAAGGACAACGGACAACGTGTATTGAAGCTGCACCCCGGCGGGATTTTTACCGGGCTCGGCGGTTCGCCTTCCAAGAGGCAACGGCCGGGGTCGTAACGGCGCTCCTCGACGGTTGGAACCGCGCTGAGCAGCGCGCGGGTGTAGGGATGACCGGGATCGAAGAACGTCGTGTAATTGTCGGTCAGCTCGACAACCTTGCCGAGATACATCACCGCGATCCGCGTGCAGGCGCGCCGCACCATCGCCAGGTCGTGCGAAATGAAGATGTAAGTGAAATTGTGCTGGGCTTGCAGGCGATCGAAAAGGTCCAACAGGCGCCCCTGCTCGACCTGATCGAGGGACGACAATGTCTCGTCGAGGATCAGCAAGTCCGGTTCCAGGATGAGCGCGCGCGCCAGGCTGATACGCTGGCGCTGCCCGGCGCTCAGCCCGACCTGCAGGCTGTTATAGAGTTCATGCGGCAAGCCCACCTCGCCCATCACCGCGAGCACCCGGTCGCGGACCTCCTTGCGCCCCGCATTGCCGTGAATCAGAAGCGGTTCGGCTATGGTGCGGCCGACCGGCATGTGCGGCGGCATGGAATTGTAAGGGTCCTGCAGCAAGAGCTGGAACTTGCTTCTGAGCGCGAAGATCTCCTTGCGCGACATGCGCGAGACATCGTTTCCCTCAAAGAAGATCTGGCCGCGATCGGGCTCCTCGATCCAGGTCAGCAGCCGCGACAGGGTGGATTTTCCGCAGCCGGATTCGCCGACTATCCCGAAATTGTCGCCCGGCATGACGTCGAAGCTGACGCCGCGCACCGCCTTGACTTCGTTGTGACCGAAAATCCGCTTCGGATCGCGCACACGGTAGGTCTTGTAGACGTCCCGCACGCTGAGGACCGCGCC
>JACCSN010000329.1 GCA_013812985.1 Hyphomicrobiales bacterium
GCGGGCGCTGACGCTGCGGCTCTCGTAAGTGTCGACGAACTCGCGCTTCCCGGCGAGCTGCAAGGTTAAGTCGGTGTCGGACGTGAGCACGCCCGGCTTGCGGAATGTCGTCGCCGCCGCATAGTTCAGCTCTTGCAGATCCTCCGCTCCGATCCGGCTGACCGAAGCGTCGAAGCGCAGGCTTTCAGCGCGGCCAAACAGGTTGCGGTGCATCCAGTACGCCTCGAGGGAAGCGCCCTCCAGGGTCGAATAGGATGCGCCGCCGCCGATCAGCCTGCGCTTCCGCTCCGAAATGTTGAAGGTGATGGGCAGGAGCCCATCAGCGCCCACCAGGTCCGCTTCGGCGATGGAGACGCTGGAGAACACGCCGAGACGCTGGAGCCGGTCCCGCGCCCGCCGGATGGTATCCGGATCGTAGGGCTCGCCAGGCGCGGTGCCGGTCATGCGCCGGGCGAACTCCGGATCCACCCGCTCCGTGCCGGTCACCTGCACCGTGCCGAGTTGGGCTTCGGGGCCCGGGTCAACAACAAGGGTTACATCGACCGTCCGCGTCCGATGATCGGCGACGATCTCGCGGCTCGCCACCTTCGCTTTCGGATGGCCGCGCTGCCGCCAAACTTCGACAAGCCGGCCTTCCGTCTCGAGCACGCCCCCCGAGCGCGCTTCGGCTCCCTCGGTGAGTTCCCAATCGTCGAGATCGAGGGCGTCCCGGTCCTCCTCGGTGATCGGGGTTGCCGGCAAGCCCTCGATGCTGATCTTGCCAAATCGGAACAGCGGCCCCGGATCCACCGTGACGCTCACCGGCGCCGGGTCGGGCAGGGCCGCATCCGGCGTGACCGCCTCGACGGGCTCGCCGTTCACAAGTATCCGGATCGTCCCGCCGTAGCGGGCGCGTGCGTAGAGCGCCGCCATGATGCGCGCGTAATCGCCCCGCGCCCGCGCCAGGAGGCCCGCGGTGCCGGGGGGCGGCCGGTCCCGTTCCCGATGAAGGGCCGATACACTGCGGACAGCTTCCGCGATTTCCTCGTCCGCGCCGACGCTCAGATCAAGCGTGTAGGGCTGCGCATCGGAGACAACCGCGACTTCGGCGTTCTTCCCCTCGAAGAACTTGCGCCCGAACAGCTCGAAGGCGAATAACGGCGCCGTGGCGGCACAGCTGAACACGAGCGTCGCAACACCCAACGCCAAGAACCTGCGCGCGGGGATGGCCCAACCCAGGAGCTTGGCTGGCCCGAGCGACACGATTACAAGCCCTCGCCCCACTGGATTCAGGCACCTTCCTGCTTCAGGTCAGCATGCGTCGGCACAGGCGAACCGTTCCCGAGAACACAATCGCAGTTACCTTGGGCGACAATCGGGCGCAACGCTGAAGCCCAGCGCGCCACCCTCCACCTGTCTCAGTCTCACCTGCCCGCCGCGGTAATGGCACCTCGGAGCGCGGGCGCTCTTTAGCAGCGCGGGCGGGGGTTCAAGCCGGCGGCACAGGCGTTTAACCACCCCTCGGCGCAATACGATAGTTTCCTTAACCGTTTACGAAAGGAGGTCCCCTGCAGATGAACAAGGCGGGGCCGGCATGGGGTCCACGTCGAGAGAGAGGATAGCGTGACGATCTCGGGGGACGCCAGGCTGGTGCCTGGGCACACTCGCTTTTGGGGGCTTTATTTTCACGACGATGAAGTCGCGACATGCTGGGCCGTGGAGACTTTCGAGCGCTCGCCGGATGGCGGCACGCAAAAGGGCTACACCGTCAATCGTTACAAGGACAGCTCGACGACGATCATGTCCTTCGAGGCAGCAAATTCCGGCTCGAGAACAAGGACCGCAACGGCTTCAATTGAAGCTGGTCCTTTGTCTCCGAAGCGGGCGCCTCTTTAGGAATCACTCCCGCAATTGCGTCATTGAGGTCTAGGAAAAGTGGAGAGCAGCACCGACAAGGCTGACTACGCGTCCGCTCCGGGGGGCGATCGCTGTTGTTTGGGGCATGGGTGACCTACGGGCTCATGCGCGCTCGCGCCTGCCTCTCCCACTCCACCGGGAACGGATTGAACAGCCGCGCCATGGTCAGCTCCGGCGGGTGCCGCCCATCCAGAATGGCCTCCACGATGTCCGGCGCGAGCAGTGTGAGGCGCAGGACCCGGCTCACATAAGAGGCGTTGATCCGCTCGGCTGCGGCAAGTTCCTCGCAGCTGGCGTAGACACCGCTTTGCAGCAGCCTGCTCCAACGGAACGCACGGGCGAGAGCTTTGACCAGCGTGCTGTTGATCTGCGCCCGTTGCGGCGCCCAGGCCGGCGCTCCCTCTGGCGCAACCACCTGCCTCCGCCCTCCCCGCCTCCTGATCGCGAGCGGGACTAAGACGGTGACGGTGCGCCGATCCGGGCTGGGTTCCGCCTCGATCATGCCGCCCTCCTCACGTCGGGCCGCCTGGTCCGGAGGTCCTGCACGAGGCTGGCCAGCCCCTCCGTCCTGAGGCGGATCGCGGCGCCCTCGCCGGTAATGTCCACCCGCTCGACGAGGAGCCCAACAATGCGCGCCTGCTCGGCAGGGAACAGCTCATCCCAGAGCGGGTCGAGATCGAGCAGCGCCGCCCTGACCTCCGCCTCGGTGATTGTGCTATCTTGCTCCGTGCAGCCCGCGAGGTCGCCACGATGATCTCCGGCGTGGCGAGCAGGATCCGGAGCTGATCCACCACCACCCACTCGATCTCGCCGGCAGATATCCGGCGGACCGGGCAGGCCTCCGCTCCGTTCTTCAGAACCGCCTGGCTGACGTAGTATCGATAAAGGCGCCCGCCTTTCCTGGTGTGGGTCGGCGACATCGCCGCCCCGGTCGGGCCGAAGATCAGGCCCTTCAACAGCGCCGGCGTCTGCGCCCGTGTATTGCTCGCCCGCTTTCTCGGGCCCTCGCCCATGATGCTGTGGACCTTGTCCCAGAGGTCCCGGGC
This sequence comes from Hyphomicrobiales bacterium, assembly GCA_013812985.1. Next base: position 2,943 of record JACCSN010000329.1, read on the forward strand.
GATGATGGGGTCGTGCTCGCCGGCATAGGCGGCCCCCTTGTGGACAGCCACGCCGACGTAGACCCGGTTGTTCAGCAGCTTGTAGAGATTGCCCTTGTCGACGAGGTTGCCG
>JACCSN010000330.1 GCA_013812985.1 Hyphomicrobiales bacterium
TGGAAGGCGCACGGCGCCTGGATCGAGGACCGCGATCCCGACATGACGCCCGGCATCCGCGAGCGCTTCGAGTTCGGCCAGAGCGTCACGCCCGAAGAGCGCGAGACCGCCGAAGCTAACCGGAAGGCGCATCGGGCGCGGATGGAAGAGATTCTCGGCGTCGACGGCGTGCTCATGCTGCCCACCGTGCCGGCAATCGCGCCGAAGCGCGATCTCGCCGGCGATGCGCTGCAGAGCTATCGCGAGCGGGCCCTGTCGATCCTCTGCGTCGCCGGCCTCTCCGGCCTGCCGCAGGTTTCGATGCCGCTCGCCACCCTCGACGGCGCGCCGCTCGGCATGTCGCTGATCGGGCCGCGCGGCGCCGACCGGGCGCTTACGGCGCTGGCGCTCTCGATCGCCGCGCCGGGTTGAATGGACACCATCACGCGCATGCGCGCCTTCGTCGCCGTGGTGGAGTCCGGCGGCTTCTCGGCGGCGGCGCGCGGCGCGGGGAGGTCCAAGGCGCTCATGTCCAAATATGTGGCGGAGCTGGAGGAAGAGCTTGGCGCGCGGCTCCTCAACCGCAACACCAGGCAGCTGTCGCTCACCGAAGCCGGCGAGGCGGCCTATGAAGAGTCGCAAGAAGTGCTGCGGCGCATGACCGCGCTCCGCGAGGCGATCGAAGCCACGGCCACCACGCCGCGCGGGCGCCTCAGGATCTCCATGCCGCGCACCTTCGGCGACGGCGACCTCAGCCGCGGCGTCATGCAGTTCCTGACGCTCTACCCCGACATCCGCATGGAGCTCAGCCTAGAGGACCGCTTCGTCGACCTGGTCACCGAGGGTTTCGACGCCGCCGTCCGCGTCTCAGCGCTCGCCGATTCCAGCCTGATCGCCCGAAAACTCGCCGAATTCCGGGTGGTGGTCTGCGCCACGCCCGAGCTGATCGCCGCCCATGGCCGGCCGGAGCACCCGTCCGAGCTGGCCGGGCTCCCCTGCGTCATCGACACCAATGTGCGCTTCCGCGCCAACTGGCCGTTCAGCGAGGCCGGCGCGCGCTTTTCCGTGCCGGTGACCGGCCGCGTCGAAGCGAGCAGCCCCTACGCGATCGCGGCGGCCGCCCGCGTCGGGCTCGGCTTCTGCCGCGTGCCGCGTATGGTCGTCGCCGAGGATCTCGCATCCGGCCGCCTGGTCGAGATCCTGGGAGATTACGAGCCGACCGAGCTCGGCATCTTCATCGTCTACGCGCACCGCGACCGGATGCCGGCGAAGCTCCGCGTCTTCATCGACCATTTGGTCGCCTGGTTCGACGCGGAACGAAAGGCGGGGAAGACGTGCTGACCGGCCTCACAATTGCCGGGATGGCCGGGCACGAGGCCAGCTGTGCCAAAGGATCGGCAGAACAACGAGTTTCGAACGAATGTCGCGCCTTTGCAGTCTGTCCATCGCCGTTGCTCTGTGCCTCGCCCCAGCGGCGGCGCAGGCGCATCCGCATGAATGGATCGACGTCGCCTCGGAGGTGCTGTTCAACGAGCGGGGGGCGATCGAGGCGATTCGGCATCACTGGCGCTTCGACGAAGCTTTTTCGGCGTTCGCGCTGCAGGGGCTCGATACGGATCAGGACGGCAGCTACTCGACGGAGGAGCTGAAGCCGCTCGCCCAGGAAAACGTCGAATCGCTCGTCGACTTCGATTTTTTCACCTTCGTGTCGACGGGGGATTATCAGGCCGGCTTCGCGGCGCCTCGGGATTACCGCCTCGAGCTCGATGGCGACGCCCGGCTGACGCTGCATTACACGCTGCCGCTCGCCCAGCCGCTCTTCACCAAGGGCGAGGTGCTCCTCCAGGTCTATGATCCGGAATATTACATCGCCCTGTCGCTGCCGAGCGTGGAGGCAGTGCGGCTGGTCGGCGCCCCCGCCGGCTGCCGGCTGCACGTCACGCCCGCCCAAGGGCCGGACGCGCAGGCCGCCGCGGCGCTCGCCACGATCGGCCCCGACCAGCGCGAGCTGCCATCGGAGATGGAGGGGCTGACCGGCGGGATCGATAACAGCGCGTCGATCAATTGCGGCGGGCCGACCGTCGCCGCCGGCGGCGGGCAGCAAGCGCCCCGGAGCGCCGCCGATG
>JACCSN010000862.1 GCA_013812985.1 Hyphomicrobiales bacterium
GTGAACGGCCTGTTGGATGTCCCGTGGGCTGATGATCCGCCCCCGCTGAAGTGGTCCGCCCTGATGAATGCCTTTGGCAGCAAGGAGGACGGATCGAATGCCTACGAAGAGACACAAGCCCGAAGAGATCGTCGCGAAGCTGCGGCAGGTTGATATTCTCACGTCGCAAGGCCAGGGTGGCCGATGCAATCCGCGCAGTTGGGTGACCGAGGTCACCTATACCGGTGGCGGCAGGAGTTCGGCGGGCTGAAGAGCGATCAGGTGAAGCGGCTGAAGGACCTGGAGACGGAGAACGCCCGGCTTCGTCGAGCGGTCTCGGACTTGACGCTGGATAAACTCATCCTGCAGGAGGCTGCTCGGGGAAACTACTGAGCCCCGCGCGTCGCCGCGCCTGCATCGAGCATGTTCGACGCGAGCTCTCTGTCTCCGAGCGCCGCGCCTGTGCGGCGCTCGGCCAGCATCGCTCGACGCAGCGTAATACCAAGGGCCCTCATTTTCGACCGATGAGAGCCCATTCACGGGATCCGATTGAGGTGATTGTCTCGGGCTGGGGCGATGAGCTTGCGCCAGGCGTGGCAGGCGGCGTCGATGATGTCCTCGTAGGTGTCGAAGACGCGGTTGGACAGGCAGTTCTGGCGCAGGTACTGCCATATGTTCTCCACTGGGTTCAGCTCGGGGGCGCGGGACGGCAGCAGGATCATGGTGATGTTCTTCGGGATGGCGAGGGCGCCGGTCGTGTGCCACCCGGCTCGGTCGAGCAGCAGGACGGCGTGGGCGCCCCGTTTGACCGTGCGTGCGATCTCGTCGAGGTGGAGCGGCGTGGGGACGGTGTCGCCATCAAGCCGAGCTTTGATCCCATCAAACGCTTTTCGCTGCGCGGCGATGAACTTCAGCTCCAGTTGCCGCCAGGCTGGGTCGTCTGGGTGCAAGACAATACCCCGCCCCTCGACCGCCCGGTTCAAGCTGAGCTGTAGCGCTTCGCCCCCTCGCATTTTGCGGCTTCGGTACGCGTCTGGCTGTCCAGGAAATCAATCGCCTGACGGTACACCTTCAGGTCGTCATCCGTCATGCCTAGCCCGTCCGGCTTGAGCCCTGAGCGTGCTAAGGGCCTGACGCATGATAAACGCTCCACAGCGTGCGTGAGCGGATGTCGGGCATGTGATGGGGACGGTGTCAGTAGTTGCGGCCGTGCTGCTGTTTGAGCTTCTTGATACGGTGGCGTTGATAAGCGTCGACTTGTCGGAAGAGCGGCATCCTTCTCTCAAAGTTCAGATGCGTGATGGAGACGATGTGCGGGGTTTTGGTTTCCGGTCCGCCGATATCCAGTCCGCACATGATCCCCCCTTCTTCCCCCATGTAGAAGATGCTTGTCACGTTACAGCGGTCGGGGATATCGAGATCCAGAGTTTGCTTGATCAAAGTCCCTATGAGCATTTGAGACAGTCTCGTTTCAACGGGAAGTGATGCCTTCAGCCCTGCAACAAGCCGATCGGTTTTCTCAGGATCATCGATCATCAGAAAACGCTCTCGGAGATGGCGCCGTCGGAATGATCGGACGAAGCGGGCATAGGTGAGATCGTGTAGTTCCACTCACCATGGAAATGATCGCGGTCGATATTGATCGCGTTCATTTCTGCATCGGAGATCTTGATGGCCTTGGGATAGTCGTTTTCGTCCAGGCGGCACTGTACGTCGAGCCCCTTGGCCGTCGTGGTGGCTCCGATCAGTTGGACGATGACCTCATGGCTGACGAGGGGCTTGCCGCGCCAGTTCTGCGTGATGAATGCAAAAAGCCGATGCTCTATACGGTTCCATTTGCTGGTCCCAGGCGGGTGGTGGGCGACCGTAATGGATAGTCCGGTTTCATTGGCGAACACCTGGAGTTCGCGCTTCCACAACCGGACACGAGCGCCGTTGCTGCCGCCGCAATCGGCGGTGATAAGCAGGCTGGTAGAGCCGAGATAGCGGCTCTTTCCCAAGGCGTTCCACCAGCGCCGGATGCTCTCGACGGCGAAGGCGGCAGTATCGTGATCGATGCCAACATTCACCCACCCCGAGTTGTCGGTAATGTCGTAGACGCCGTAAGGAGCAACCTTGCCGAGTTCGGGTATCTTGAAGTCATGAACGCGCACGGGCTCGGGGGCGCCTCTGGGCCGAAGCTCACGCCCACCGTTCTTGAAGTCGCCGACCAACTCCTTCTTTTTCGTATCAACCGAGATGGCGGGTTGCCCGGCAGTCTGGAACTGCTTGATCTTCTGATTGATGTGCTCGAATTGAGCGTCGCGGTCAGGGTGCGAAGCACCTTCCAAGGTTTTCCTGTTGGCTTGGAGACTGAAGCCAAGCCTGCGCAGCAACCGGCCAACCAATTTCTGACTGGCCGTGAACCCGCGTTCAGCCAACGCACCAGCGAGGTGGCGCTGACTTCTGCTCACCCACAGCAATGCCGCTTCGGGATCACCTCGGGTCGCCGACTGCACCAGATCTTCCAGCGCGGCCAAAAGACCAGGCTCTGTCTCGGTCTTTGGCCTCCGGCCGCCGCCAGGCCGACGAATGCGGCGTTCCAGGCGCGCATTCGCGCTCCCCAACTCCGCAAGCCCACGCCCGATCGTACTGCGCGCCACACCTGTCGCCTGCGACACCGCCACCACTCCACCCCGGCCTGCGGCGCGGGCCTCGGTTGCTACCATTAGCCGACGCGCACGCTCATCGAGATAAGGCGAAAGCATCTCGAAGCGACCCTTGATAGCGACGACATCAATCATCCAGGGAGCCCAAGTCTCATCCGGACAATGAATCAGACGGATCCCGATGCGTCCAGCATTTCGGTCAGGTCGCTCACCATTCCCGATCCCAGAGCCTCAAGAGCACCCGGCATCCCTCACGAATCGTTTGTTTCGTCTCGGGCCCTAAGACCACGGGCGGCGAAGGCTGGGCCGATGTCTGGAAGCGCGATCATTTTGGTTGGGAGTATAAGGGCAAGCGCAAGGACTTGGATGCAGCGTTTGCGCAACTTCAACAGTATGCGCTCGCCTTGGAGAACCCGCCATTGTTGGTGGTGTGCGATCTGAACCGCTTCCGCATTCGCACCAACTGGACCAACAGCGTTTCCGAGGTTCACGAGTTCGCCCTTGACGACCTTCGCGACGCGGCCGTTCGCGAGAAGCTCAAATGGGTTCTGTCGGACCCGGAGCGGCTGAAGCCCGGCAAGACCCGGCAGGCTTTGACCGAGCAAGCCGCGGCCGAGTTCGCCAAGCTGGCGCAACGGCTACGTGAACGTGGGCACCCGTCCGGGACCGTGGCGCATTTCATCAACCGGCTTGTCTTCTGCATGTTTGCCGAGGACGTGGACCTTCTGCCGAACAAGATGTTCAAGCGGATGCTGCAACACGCCGCAACGCGGCCGGACTACTTTCAGTCGCTCGCAAGCGATCTATTTAGGGCGATGACATCCGGAGGGCACATCGGTTTCGAACACGTCGCATGGT
>JACCSN010000340.1 GCA_013812985.1 Hyphomicrobiales bacterium
GCTCCCCGCCTGGCGCTTCTGTACTCTCGACGCGGGCGAGATAGGTCGTCCGCGGCCGCGTGTTCAGCTCGCCGAGCAGGGCATAGTTGCGCGGCGAGGCCTTCAGCCGGCCGACCGCGCTCGCCGGATCGCTGACGTCGCCGAAGGCGATCGCCTGCGTGGGACATGCCTGCTGGCAGGCGGTGACGACCTCGCCGTCGCTTACTGCCCGCTCCTCGATTCGCGCGAAAATGCGCGCCGCGGAGATGCGCTGGACGCAATAGGTGCATTTTTCCATCACCCCGCGCGAGCGCACCGTGACCTGCGGATTGAAGGCGTCGCGCGGCGCGGCGAACTCGGTCTCGCGATTGTCGAGGAAGTTGAAGCGACGAACCTTGTAGGGGCAGTTGTTGGAGCAGGTCCGGGTGCCGATGCAGCGGTTGTAGACCATGTCGTTCAGCCCCTCGGAGGAGTGCACGGTGGCATTGACCGGGCACACGACCTCGCACGGCGCCTGCTCGCAATGCATGCAGGGGACCGGCTGGAAGTAGGTCTCGGGCGTCGCCGGGTCGCCCGCATGGTAGCGGTCGACGCGCAGCCAGTGCATCTCGCGGCCCTTGGCGACCTGCTCGGGGCCGACCACGGCGACGTTATTCTCGGCCTGGCAGGCGATCACGCAGCTGTTGCAGCCGATGCAGGCGTCGAGATCGATCGCCATGCCCCAGGCGTGCCCCTCGCTCAACCATTCGGGGTAGAAGGAAGGATGCGGAGGGCTGCTCTCCGTCGCCGGCTGGCCCGGTGAAAAGATACGCACGATGTCGCGTCCCTCCAGCGCGTGGTGATGCTGTGTCGTGACAAGCTCGACCCGCCGCCGCATAGGCGTGAGGCGCGCCGGCGCGCTCCAGGGGTGCTGCGTGGTGCGGAGCAGGTAAGCGTTGAAGCCGATCCCGTCACCGAGCGCCCCGGCCGCCGTTCGCCCAAAGCCAAGCGGCAAGGTCACGGCTCCAGGCGCATGTCCCGGCAGCACCCAGACCGGCGCTTGAATCGATCGCTCCCCGACCGCGACCTCCACGGCCTCTCCCGTCGATACCCTGAGCGCTTCGGCCGTCTCGGGAGCGATCAGGGCGGCATTTCCCCAGACCTGCTTCGTCAGCGGTTTTGGCAGTTCCTGGAGCCAGCCATTGTTGGCGAAACGTCCGTCCCAGAGGCAAGGATCGGCAGCGAACACAACCTCGATCCCTGTCTCCTGGGACGCGCCGGCGCCGGCATTCCACTCCGGACGGAGTGCAACCTCGGTTGGTCGAAAGGCGCTGTCCGGCACGACGCCGTCCTCGAGCGCCCGCGCCCAGCGGGTCTCGAACGGCTCGCCCCAGGCCTGACGCCACGTCGCCTGGACGAGACTGAGCTCATCGCCATTCTCGCCGGCCAGGAGCCCCAGCGCCTCAGTGAGGCTCAGGCTCGGTTCGAGCCGCACCGTCGCCGGCTGACACAGGCCGACCGTCCCGTCGAAGGCGCGCAGATCGCCGAAGGCTTCGAGCGGGTGGCATTGCGGCACATGCCAGCGGCACGCATCGGCGGTCTCGTTTCGATACGTGCCGAGATGGACGGAGAGAGGCACGCGCGCGATGAGGGCGGCAAGGTCGAGATCGGCGGGCGCATCATAGGCCGGATTGCCGCCGAGGACGAGGAGATGTGACACGGACCCCGCCGCGATCGCCTCCGCCAGCGCCGCGATCGCCTCGACCTCGCCGGCGGGCAACGGCCGGCCCGGATCGATGAAGCCCATCGTCGTCCCCAGCGCGCCGAGCGTCACGTTGACCGCGTGCGCCAGCGCATGCACCCTCTCCGGCTGCTCGCGGCCTGCCACGACGAGGCCCCGTGGGCCGGCGCGATGCAGCTCCGCGGCGAGGCGATTTGCGTCTGGATGGGGCTTGGCGGAAGCGGCGATGATCCCGAGCGCGCTTCCGAGGCTCTGCGCGAAAACCTCGATCTCGCTCGGGCGCAGGTGCAGGCGCTCATCGGCGCGCGCACCAACCAGGCTCGGGCAGCTTTCGACGGCGACCAGGCGCGGCAGCGGACGACCTTCGGCGCGCCGCCTCGCCTGGTAGTCCGCCGCGTAGCGGATGTGGCCCGGCTCGGCGGCGAAGAGGTCTCCGCCCAGCATCACGATCGCGTCGGCCTGGGTGAGATTGTAGACGCAATCCACGGGGCGCCCGAAAGCCGCGATGGCGCCGGTGCGCCGATTGTCCTCGAAGAGCGGCGAATAGTGGTGCCAGCGGGCGTCCGGAAGAAGCCGACTCACGGCCGCGCTCAGGCGCTCGCTCGTCGGCGAGGCAAGCGGCGGCATGAGGATGTGCAATCCCCTCCCCCTGCTTGCGACGAGATCGCTCCGCAACGCCCGCAAGAAGCCCACCGCATTGTCGAAGC
>JACCSN010000863.1 GCA_013812985.1 Hyphomicrobiales bacterium
CGCCCTTGCGGCTCTTCACCGTCACGGCGACGATCTCGTCCCGGAAGCGCCCGGCTTTTTGGGCCGCCTCCGCCTTGTTCTGCGAGGCGACGGCGAATTCATCCTGCTGCGCCCTGGTGATCTGCCACTTTTTGGCGACGTTTTCCGCCGTCACCCCCATGTGGTAGCCGTTGAAGGCGTCGAGCAGCCCGTCCTTCAGCATCGTGTCGACCATGGCGTAATCGCCCATCTTGACGCCGGCGCGGAGGTTGGCCGCATGCGGGGCCATCGACATCGATTCCTGGCCGCCGGCCACGATGATCTCGGCGTCGCCGGTCTGGATCTGCTGCATGCCGATCGCCACGGCCCTGAGACCGGAGCCGCAGAGCTGGTTCAGCCCCCACGCGGTCGCCTCCTGCGGGATGCCGGCGGCCATCGCGGCCTGGCGGGCGGGGTTCTGCCCCTGCGCGGCGGTGAGGATCTGGCCCAGGATGACCTCTTGGACTTCATCGGGCGCCACGCCGGCGCGCTCCAGCGCGCTCTTGATGGCGATGGCGCCCAGTTCGTGCGCCGGGATCGCCGCGAAGGCGCCGTTGAAGGAGCCGACCGGGGTGCGCGCGGCGCTGGCGATGACAATGTGTTTCACGGAAAATCCTCCTTGACGTGCCAGCGCCGCGACGAGCGCCGCAAGGCGTGTGCTCGTCACCGTTAAAGAGGCTTGCGCCGACGCATGTCAATTGCGGCGACGATCCGCCCCGTGCTTGCCTGGGCGCCTTGATGCGAGACTGGGAGGTTGATCTGTGCTACATTGGGGCATGACCAGATTGCTCGACAGGGCCATCGCAGAGATCGCCCGGCTGCCGGAGTCGGATCAGGATCGTATCGGCCGCGAACTCTTCGCCTATGTCGAAGGGCTCCGTGCGTTGCGGGCGGAACTTGATCGGGGTATCGCCTCTCTCGATGCGGGCGAAGGCGGGGAGCTCGATATAGAGGCGGTGATCACTCGGGCGCACCAAGGAAATGGCGGCGGCTAGCCGATCAATCGTTTGGTCGCCGGAAGCTGACGCGATCTGCGCAACACATGGAGCTATCTGGCGGTCGAGGCTTCTCCGGCGACAGCGGATGATTATCTTCGCGAGCTTGACCAAGTGCATCGCCGGCTTCAAACGCGGCCCCTTTCCAGCCGTTCTCGGTTCAATTTTCGCCCCGGTCTCCGGTCAATCCTGTTCCGCTCGCATGTCATATTCTACCGGCTTGCCGGATCGTCAGTGGAGATCGTGCGCGTGCTTCACGGCAGCCGCGACCTGCAAGCCATCATGTCTGAACGGTCGCGTCGATAACTCGCGCCTCCTCCTACCGCAGCCGCGAAATCGCTGGACCCGCGCGCTGCTTCGTTCCTATCCTCAACCAAAGCTCCCGGCGCGCGAGGAGGATGAGGTCCGGCATGGCGAGCGAACCGACGGTCATCAAGAAATACGCCAACCGTCGCCTCTATCACACCGGCACCTCCAGCTACGTCACGCTGGAAGACCTGGCGCGCATGGTCAAGGACGGCGAGGACTTTGTCGTCAAGGACGCCAAGACCGGCGACGACATCACCCGCGCCGTGCTTGGCCAAATCATCTTCGAGCAGGAGGGAAAAGGGCAGCACCTCCTCCCCGTCGCGTTCCTGCGCCAGCTCATCGGCTTCTACGGCAATTCGGTGCAGTCGATCCTGCCCAGCTACCTGGAGAGCTCGCTCTCGGCGTTCACGCGCAATCAGGATCAATTGCGCGAGCAGATGTCGCGCGCGCTCAAGGGCGACGCGCTCGGCCTCATCGACCTGCAGACCCGCCGCAACATGGAGATGTTCTCCGAGGCGATGCGCATGTGGAAGCCGTTCATCCCGGGCGCGGCCGCGGAACCGGGCGGCACGACAGGCGCGGGCGCAAGCGAGAAGCAGGCGGGCCGCGAGGATGAGATCGAGAGCCTGCGGCGCCAGATCGGCGATATGCAGAAGACCATCGAGACGATCGCTCGGCGCAAGTAGCCTGATTTATATGAATGCCGGCACCGCTAAGCGAGATTTGCCCTTCTCCCCTTGCCTCCTTGCGGGAGAAGGTGTCCGCGGAGCGGACGGAATGAGGGGTGGAACGTCGAGCGCCACGTTCTTCGATCGACCCCTCTCCCGACCTCCGGCTGACGCCGGAGGCCACCCTCTCCCGCCCGAAGTCGGGCAGGCCCGAGTTGGAGGGGAGAGGGGCGACCACAGCCGTCGCCCGCTTTTCTCGAGGCCTCCTTGTCAGGCCTGATCGATACCTTCCTCAACGCCGAGGTCATGTGGCGGGCCCTGCCGATGCTCGGGCGCGGCCTCGTCAACACGTTCTATCTCGCCGTCACATCGATCGTCATCGGCACGCTGGCGGGCATCGTCATCTGCGTCGCGCGGCTTTACGGATCGAAGCCGCTTCGCCTCCTCGCCGTCGGTTTCATCGACATTTTCCGCGCGCTGCCGATCCTCGTCGTCCTCATCGTCATCTATTACGCCCTGCCATTCGTCGGAGTCCGCCTGGACTCCTTCACCTCCGCCACCCTTGCGCTGTCGATCGTGCTCGCCGCCTTCACCGCGGAAGTGTTCCGCGCCGGCATCAAGAGCATCCCTGAAGGCCAGTTCGAAGCCGCCAATGCGCTGGGGCTGCCGTTCCGGATCACCCTCCTCAAGGTGATCATCCCGCAAGCGGCCCGCATCGCCACCCCGCCGCAGACCTCGAACTGCATCGCCATCGCCAAGGACACCTCGCTTGCCTCCGTGGTCGCCATGCCCGACCTCCTCAAGCAGGCGACGGACGCGCAGGCGCTGATGGCCAATCCGAGCCCCCTTATCGCCGCCGCGGGAATCTATCTGATCATCCTCTGGCCGCTCGTCCGCCTCGTCGCCTGGCTGGAGAACCGCAACGCCTGACGGCCGGGGGCGACAGTGCAAGCTGCTTCCCTCAGATCCCCATTGTTGTAACCCAAATGGGGGTAGAGCCTGAGCGGCGCTGCTCCTACCATGCTATAGCGCGCGCAAGAGCATCCCGCCTAAGTTCTTTAGCGAGCTGGACCGTCCGCGCTCGCGGTTCGCAACAGGTCTTAGACTTGTCATAAGCTTGACGTGCGAGTGCTTTGAGTAAATGTTTAAAAAAAGGCTTAGCCGACTAGGCGGTGCCGGGGGGAACGCGCCAATGGAGGATCGGCCTAGTGGGCCGGGAGAGCCGGTCGTCAGGCTGGGACACCATGCGTATAGGTCCTTGCCGGTTGATGAGCAGCCGACTCCGCTCGACTTTCTCGATTGCCTCGGGTGCGCGGCGATCACCCTGGATGACACCGGCGCGGCTACTCACGCGAACACCCGCGCCAAGTTCCTCCTCGGACGCGATCTCATGTTGCGTTCCGGACAATTGATCGCGGCCGATCGGGCGAGCGACAGGCTTTTGCAGGAGCTCGTCCAGAGCGCGACAAACGGCAGCCTCAACCACAATGTTTTGCTCCCGCCCGTCATGGTCAAGCGCAGCGAAGGGCGCTCGGTCGTGGTGCAGATCTTGCCGGCCTCGAGTCTGGCCGCGAATCTCGGCGGGAAATCCGAGCGATCCTGCTGTTGACCGCCCTGGACCCCGTCCCGGAACTGCCGGAAACGCGCCTCATGCTTATTTTCCGGCTGACGCCGGCGGAGGCCAGGCTGGCGGCCAGGCTCGCCTGCGGGGAGAGCCTGGAGGAAGCTTCGGAGCGGCTGGCGGTTTCGCTTGGGACGGCTCGCAACCAGCTGAAAGCGATTTTCACCAAGACCGAGACCAACCGCCAGGCCGAGCTTGTCGCGCTTCTGTGGCGTGTTTCGGACCTGGCCATCAGCGCCTCCCTCGTGCCACGACAATAGAATACGCAGGTCTCGCCGTGAGCTATCTCCTAGGCGTCAAGCCGCACGGGGAAGGCGCCGGAGAACCGGCCATCCGCCGTTCGAGAGTTCAACTGCCGACATTCGCTCTTGCGCGAGGCTCTTGAGCTAGCGAAGGTCGCGATCAATGATCGGCCGGTGAGAACCGGCCATAGAGCAAGGGGAGCGGAATGGGGGAGCACGGGTTGAAGGAGATGGCGGCGACCAAGGAGGCCAAGATCGGGCACTTCATCGTCGAGTTCGCCACGCCCGGAATCGGGCATATCCTGAAATCCGCCGGCGCGGATTTCGTGCTTTTCGACATGGAGCATTCCGGCTTCACCATTGAGACCGTGAAGAACGCGCTCCGCTATTTCGAGGCGGCGGACCTGCCGGCGATCGTTCGCGTGCCGTCGCGGGACTATCACTTCATCGCGCGCGCCTGCGACATGGGGGCGGAAGGGATCATGCTGCCCATGGTCGGCTCGGCGGAGGAGGCCCGGCATATCGTCGATTCGGTGAAATACCACCCGGCCGGCAAGCGCGGCGTCGGGCTGCAGATCGCCCATGACCGCTACCGACCGGGATCGGTGGCCGACAAATTCGCCGCCGCCAACCACCGCACCACGATCTTCTGCCAGATAGAAACCGCCGAAGGCGTCGACAACGCCGACGCCATGGCCGCCATCGACGGAGTGGATTGCCTATGGGTCGGCCATTTCGACCTGTCGGTCTCGCTCGGCGTCCCCGGCGAATTCGACAACAGGATCTTCACCGACGCGATCGCCCGCGTCGCCGCCGCCACCCAGAAGCACGGCAAGGCCCTCGGCCGGCTTGTTCCGACGGTGGAAACCGGGGTCGAGATCAACAAGATCGGCTTCGATTTCATCTGTTATTCCGGCGACGTCTGGGTGCTGCACAAC
>JACCSN010000354.1 GCA_013812985.1 Hyphomicrobiales bacterium
TCGCGTCTTGAAGGCGCGGAGCAGCGCGGGCCTGGATTGGGATAATCTAGCCGAGGAGATCAGGAGCTTGGGGGGGTCGGAACGGAGCGAGATTCGCAGCCGTCTGGTTGTCGTTCTGCATCATCTCCTGAAATGGCAGTATCAGCCGAGCAGGCGAAAGGCGGGATGGACTGCCTCGATCCTCGAAGCGCGCGACCAGCTCAATGAGCGGCTGAAGGAGAGCCCGAGCCTGCGCTCCTATCCGGCCACGGTTGTCGACAAGCAATACGTGATCGCACGGCTCCGGGCGGCGGACGAAACCGAGCTGCCGCTCGACACCTTTCCCGAACAGTGTCCATACGACCTCGCCGAGATACTCGACGAGCGCTTCCTCCCCGACCAGCGCAATTGATCCGCGGTTCTTCGTCGGGCATCATTGCTCCCCGTCTTCTCGTCGTCACCGGCATGGCGAGGGAGACGCGCATCGCCACCGGGCCGCGCGCCACAGTGCTGGGCTCAGGCGGCGATACAGCGCGGCTGCGGGCGCTGCTCCAGGCCCGCCGCGGATCACCCTGGCGCGCGGTGCTGAGCTTCGGCATCGCCGGCGGGCTCGATCCGGCGCTCCGTCCCGGCGATGTCGTGGTGGCGACCGCGATCCTCGACGGCGCGCGGCGCTGGCCGGCCGATCTGCGGGTCGCGAAGCGTCTCGCCGGGTTGCTCCTCGGCGGCGGCTTGCCGACGAGCCTCGGCGACATCGCCGGCGTGGATGCGCCGCTGATGGGGTCTGACGAGAAGGCCGCCCTCTGGAACGACCTCGGGACAGAAGCGGCCGACATGGAATCGCATGTGGCGGCGGAATTCGCCGCGGCGGAACGGCTGCCATACGCCGCGATCCGGGTCATCTGCGACCCGGCGGAGCGTGCGCTGCCGCCGCTCGTCGCGACCGCGCTCAGGCCCGATGGCGCCGTGAACTTGCTTGGGATATTTCGCAGCCTGGCGGGAAATCCCGCCCAACTCGCCGCGCTTCCCGGTCTCGCCCGCGACGCTTCGAAGGCCTTCCGCTCGCTACGCCGCTGTGGAAATCTTCTTCGGGTTGGGCGTGGTCTCCCGGATCTCGGAGAGCTTTTGGGCGACGTTGCGTGAGAAGACGAACTCGGCGGGGCGCTGCTTGTCGAGCGAGATCTCCGGCGCCATGGGACCCTGGGTTCTCACGCCAAACATGGCCACCGCGGCGGCCTTCCAGGGGCGGCGCACCGTATCGAGCACGGCGCTCGCCTCATAGCCGCAATGCACCATGCAATCGGCGCACTTTTCATAGTTGCCGGTGCCGTATTTCTCCCACTCGGTCTCCTCCATCAGCTCCTTGAAGGTTTTCGTGTAGCCTTCGCCGAGCAGATAGCAGGGGCGCTGCCAGCCGAACACGGTGCGGGTCGGGTTGCCCCACGGCGTGCAGTGGTACTGCTGGTTGCCGGCGAGGAAATCCAGGAACATCCCCGACTGGTTGATCGGCCAGCTGCGGCCGCCGCGGCCGCGCTTGAAGACGCCGCGGAAAATCTCCTTGGTGGCGCGCCGGTTGAGAAAATGCTTCTGGTCCGGGGCGCGCTCATAGGCATAGCCGGGCGACATGGTGATGCCGTCGACGCCCATCTCCGTCACGGTGTCGAAGAAATCGGCGATCCGCTCCGACTGGGCGTTGTTGAAGAAGGTGCAGTTGATGGTGACGCGGAAGCCCTTCTCCTTGGCGAGCTTCAGCGCCGCCACCGCCTTGTCGTAGACGCCGGCCTTGCAGACGGAATTGTCGTGCATCTCGCGATCACCGTCGAGATGGATCGACCAGGTGAAGTTGGGGCTCGGCTTGTACTGGTCGATCTTCTTCTCGAGCAGCAGCGCGTTGGTGCAGACGATGACGAAGCGGCCCTGCGCCATGAGGCCCCGCACGATCTCCGGCAGGTCCTTGTGGATGAGCGGCTCGCCGCCGGCGATCGAGACGACAGGCGCGCCGCATTCCTCGGCCGCGTGGAGGGCGTCGGCCACCGAGATGCGCTTGTTCAGGATCTCGTCCGGATAATCGATCTTGCCGCAGCCGGCGCAGGCCAGGTTGCAGCGGAACAGCGGTTCGAGCATCATGACGAGCGGATACTTCTTGCGGCCGGCTAGATGCTGGCGAACGATGTAGCCGCCGATCTTGGCGACCTGCCTGACAGGAATTCCCACGAGCTCTACCTCTTCGATCTCAAATGCCCGGATTTGTATCCGCAGCGCTATAATGAACTTGCCGCCGCCAGTTCCAGAGGCAGGCGGAAGCGGACATTCTCCTCGATGCCGGCGAGCGTCGTCACCTCGACCGGCGCGATGCGGCCGAGCGCGTCGATGACGTCCTGGACCAGCACCTCCGGCGCTGAAGCGCCGGCCGTCAGCCCGACCACCCTTGCGCCTTTCAGCCAGGCGGGATCGACCTGGCTGCCATCGGCGACCAGGTAACCGGGAACGCCGGTCTCATCGGCGATCTCGCGCAGCCGGTTGGAATTGGAGCTGTTCCGCGCCCCCACGACCAGGATAATGTCGGCGATGGCCGAAAGATCGCGCACGGCGCTTTGCCGGTTCTGCGTGGCGTAGCAGATGTCGCGCGTCTCCGGACCGATCACATCGGAGAAGCGGCGCTTCAGCGCCTCGATGAGCGCGCTCGTGTCGTCGACGCTGAGCGTCGTCTGGGTGACATAGGCGACAGGCGTGTCAATGGCCAAGGGAAGCGCGGCGATCTCCGCTTCGTTCTGCACCAGATAGGTCGGCCCGTCGATCTGGCCGAGCGTTCCTTCCACTTCCGGATGGCCGGCATGGCCGATGAGAATCAGCGTGCGCCCACGTGAAATGTAGTGGCGACCCTGGTTGTGCACCTTGGAGACCAGCGGGCAAGTCGCGTCGAGCGTCGGCAGCCCGCGCTGGCGCGCCTCGTCGACCACCGCGCGCGGCACGCCATGGGCGCTGAAGATCGTAACGGCGCCGTTCGGCACCTCGCTCAGATCCTCCACGAAGCGGGCGCCCTTGGAGATCAGGCTGTCGACCACATGCCGGTTGTGCACGATCTCGTGACGCACATAAACGGGAGGACCATACATCGCCAGCGCCCGCTCGACGATCTCGATGGCGCGCACGACACCGGCGCAAAAACCCCGAGGCTGCGCGAGAATCACCTTGAAGCCGCCCGTCGCCGGGCTCCCTTCAGTCGAATTATGCAAAAGCTTGCCCCCGAAACATACGCAATTCGAACACCTTTTCGCATCGCAGCTATGGCACGGGCGCCTGCCGAGGTCGAGTCGGGATGGAACGGCTGATGCGAAGTGCTTAAGGCTGCTCAGAGATTTGCCCGGCAACCTTGCGCTCCCGATGGCGAGACTTCGCCCAAAACGCGGCGGCGGGCGGCTAATTAGCTTCCGAGCGCGGTGCGCATCTTGATGATGAAGGTGTTGTCGCCCGCCTCGATCTTCACCGCCGCGTCGTTGAAGGTCGGGATCATCTTGGAACCTGCCGCGGCGCTCAACGCGAACGGCTCCTTGGGGACGCCGAGGAACCGGTCGTGCTTGCTGTTGCCGTTTTCGTCATGGTAGCCGACGACGGCGTAGCGCCCCGGCGGGATGTCCGTGAACTGCGCTTCGACGAAGCCGGCGGCCGCCTTGATCTCCTTGTGGTAGGGGCAGCCCGCCTCGCTGAGGCCGGTGTTGCAAAGGGCGACATTGATGCTGCCGCTGGCCGACTGGATCCCCTCGACGATGACCGTCACCACCGTGGCGGCAGAAGGTTCGGGTTCAGGATCCTTCTCTGGGACGGCGGCTTCCTCCGGGGCGGTCTCCGCCGGCGGGGCTTCTGCGGGAACGTCCGGAGTGGCGTCGGCCTCCGGCACGAGGGGCGTGGGATCGCCCACCGCCGCGCCCGTCGTCGCCGGGTCGATGGCGACCGCAGGGCTTACCATCTGCTCCAAAGCAGTCGTCGAACCGACTGGTTGCAGCGCCAGGACCGCCTGCGGGGACATATCCTGGACGGAACCCCGAATGGTTTCGGAGATGACGGTCGCGTCGTCCGGGTTCAGCCCGCCAAAGGGGAGCGCCGGCATTTCCGCAGGGATGGGGAGAGCCTCGATCGGCGCGGGATCGGTCTGGACCTGAGCCTGTGCGCCCCCGATCAGTCCGAATCCCATCAAGAGGAGTGCCGCCAGCTTCATGTGTGTGCCCGATCTGCAACAGGTCTAAGCGATTCCGGGACGATCAACCACTGCTCTTTGTCGAAAAACTGGCGGCCGCGTCAATGACGGCGTGC
>JACCSN010000386.1 GCA_013812985.1 Hyphomicrobiales bacterium
GAGAAACGCGCACGCGACGTCAACGTCCGCCGGAGTGATATCGGTGCTGCTGACGCGTGATTGGCGAACAACGACGATCGCGATCGTCGCGGCCTACGCGATCGTCGTTCAGGCTTTGCTGCTCGCCTTTTCGGATGGTCGGCTCAACGGCGTCGTTCATGCGAGATGTCGTAAGATGGCGAGCGTGGCGTCGGGTTCTGGGCCTGACCGGCAACGTGGCTCCGACCCGCTGCGCGGTATCGGGGACAAGGAGGCAGGCTCGCGCAGGTTCCTGACCTCCCTTGCCGCAGGTCTTCTCGCAAACCGGCGATCTCCTCGCGCAAGGCGGCCAGGTCGCGCGCCCCGATCACCTGCGTTGACAAAGCCGGCTGCATCCCGGCGGCCTGGACCGACAAGCCCGGCGAAGCTGGCCCAGAAGGACCGGGACGCGCGCTGGACGGTGAAGTGGTCGAAGGCGAAGCCCGCGTCCGACGGCTCGCGGCGCGTCGATCTCGCGGCGCCGGCCTTCGGCTACAAGAACCACGTCGGCATCGACCGGCGTCACGGGCTGATCCGCACCTGGGCGGCGACGGACGCGGCCCGCCATGACGGGGCGCAACTGGCGAACCTCGTCAGGCTCGTTGCTCTCGTCACAGCGTCCCCATTCTTACGACCCATGTCGCCTCGGGATGAGGCAGTCCCACCCGCCTGTCGGCAAGGAACTCAGCCTTCAAGCTGTAGGCCGAAGGCTCTATAGCCGCAGTGCGCAACATGGGTTAGGTCTCATCTGCGGAGCCTTTCTTCGCCAACAGAGGATCGAACATGGCACGCAAGAGCAGCAAGGGCGACGTCGGCAAAGTCAAGGGCGAGAGCCCCGCGAAGGCGCCCCCGCTGCCTGCCGGCGCCGCCTTGCCGACCAGCTACGCCGAGGCGCAAGGTAATGGCGGTGAGACGCATCAGGCGACCTCCGATCCCGCGCTGACAATGACCAGCCAGCAGGGCATCCCTGTCGCCGATGGGCAGAACAGCCTTAAGGTAGGCGCACGAGGGCCGACGCTGCTCGAGGACTTCCAACTCCGCGAGAAGATCTTCCACTTCGACCACGAGCGCATTCCCGAGCGGGTCGTCCACGCTCGCGGCTACGGTGCGCACGGCTTCTTTGAGCTGACCGACAGCCTTGCCGATTATACCCGCGCCGACGTCCTCAGCACGGTCGGTCAGCAGACCGAGGTCTTCGTGCGCTTCTCGACCGTGGCGGGCCGCGCCGGCTCGCGGGATCTCGCGCGCGACGTGCGCGGCTTCTCGGTCAAGCTCTACACCCGCGAAGGCAACTGGGACATCGTCGGCAACAACATCCCGGTGTTCTTTATCCAGGATGCGATCAAGTTTCCGGATCTGATCCACGCCGCCAAAGAGGAGCCGGACCGCGGCTTCCCGCAGGCCCAGACCGCGCACGACAATTTCTGGGACTTTGCCAGCCTCTCGCCCGAGAGCTGGCACATGATCATGTGGATCATGTCAGATCGCGCGATCCCGCGCTCATTTCGGACGATGGAAGGCTTCGGCGTCCACAGCTTTCGGCTGCTCGACGCCGGCGGCAGGTCGACATTCGTCAAATTCCACTGGAAGCCCAAGCAGGGTCTGCAGTCGGTGCTGTGGAACGAGGCGGTCAAGATCAGTGGCGCCGATCCCGACTTCCACCGCCGCGACCTGTGGGAGGCGATCGAATCGGGCGACTTCCCCGAATGGGAACTCGGTGTCCAGCTGTTCGACGAGGAGACAGCGGCCAAGCTGCCGTTCGACCATCTCGATTCGACCAAGCTGATCGCCGAAGAGGACGTGCCGATCCGTATCGTGGGCCGGCTCGTGCTCAACCGCAACGTCGACAACTTCTTCGCCAACACCGAGCAGGTCGCGTTCTGCACCGCCAACGTGCCGCCCGGCATCGACTTCAGCGACGATCCTCTGCTGCACGGCCGCAATTTTTCTTATCTCGACACGCAGCTGAAGCGGCTCGGCGGACCTAATTTCACCCATCTACCAGTTAACGCACCACGTTGCCCCGTCATGCACTTCCAGCAGGACGGGCACATGGCGATGCGCAATCCGGTCGGCCGGGTAAACTATGAGCCGAACAGCTGGGGCGCCGAGGCGGGCCCCCGCGAGAACCCCGCGAAAGGTACAGTCAGCTTCGCGGCACCGGTGGAAAGCGTGAAGCAGCGCATCCGCTCCGAGACCTTTGCCGACCACTACAGCCAAGCGCGCATGTTCTTCAAGAGCCAGCTTGCGATCGAGCAGAAGCATATCGGCGATGCGCTGGTGTTCGAGCTCAGCAAGGTGCAGCGCGTCGATATCCGTGCGCGGGCGGTGTCGCACCTCCTCAACATCGATGACGGCCTCGCGGCAACAGTTGCGGACGGCCTAGGCATGGCGCTCCCCATGGCAGCAGCAGCCGCCAAACCGACGCTTGATCTGCCAACCTCGTCCAAGCTCAGCATCCTCGCCAACGGACCGCAGAGCTTCAAGGGTCGCAAAATGGGCATCTTCCTGACCGACGGGTCAGAGGCAGCCCTGTTCAACGCTCTAACGAAGGCGGTAGATGCTGAGGGTGCGGTCTGGGAAGTCGTTGCACCGAAAATCGGAGGCGTCACGCTAGATGATGGCACCGTGGTCGCCGCCAAGCAGAAGATCGACGGCGGGCCATCGGTGCTGTTCGATGCGGTGGCGATCCTGCCGTCAGCCGAGGGTGCTGCTATGCTCGCTCAGGATGCGGCTTCCAAGGATTTCGTTTCGGACGCCTACGGGCACTGCAAGTTTATCGGTTATAGCGCGGATGCGGTTACGCTGTTCGCGAAGTCGCGGGTTCCGCCGGAGCTCGACGATGCTTTCATCCCACTCAAAAGGGCGAAGGACGCCAACGCCTTTATCGAGCATTGCCGGAAGCTGCGCTTCTGGCCGCGTGAGATGGTGGTCGACCTGGATGCGGCATCGCTCTCCGCATGATAGCGCTCGTGGACGAAGCAACTCACATGACGAAGACCGTCTTCGACCTCTGGGCCGGCATGTGGCGGAGCGGAACAGCGTTGTCGGAGACTAGTGTCCTGAACCAGAAGTTCGCTTAAGAAGCGGCATGGGTAGCGAGGGTTCTTTGGCAGAAGCGTGCGATCGATTGTAGGATGTCATCGGCGGATTTGGTCCAGCGGAAGGGTCGCGGCGCCTCGTTGTGGTTGGCAATGTAGGCGGAGACCGCGTTCTCCAATTCCTGGACGCTGCGATGAACCCCGCGCCTGATCTGACGCTCGGTGAGAAGGGCGAACCAGCGCTCGACCTGGTTGAGCCAGGACGCGTAGGTCGGC
>JACCSN010000411.1 GCA_013812985.1 Hyphomicrobiales bacterium
CTGGTCCGGCTCCATTGGCGCTTCTCCGGCCTGATGTTCGGCCTCATCATCTCCGGCTTGCTTCTCGTCGCCGTGCTCAGCTGGAACAGCCGGCTCCTCAAGCGGGCCCATGGCGACCTCAAGCACACCACGGACGATCTGCAGCGCACCGCCGTCGATCTTGCTTCCGCCAACGGCGCGGTCGCCTCGGCCAACAGCGAGTTGCGGGCGCAGAACAAGCTCCTGGTCGTGAAGGAGGATGCGCTGCGGGCTCAAAACGGCCTCTTCGACGCCGCGCTCAATAACATGAGCCAAGGGCTGTGCATGTTCGACGAAGCCATGCGGGCGATCGTCTTCAACACGCGGTTCAAGTCGCTCTTCAACGTGCCGAGCGCAGCCGATCCGGAGCTCCTCGCGAGCCAGGCGCCGATCCAGTCGCTCCGCGAGGCGGCGCCCGAGCTCGCCCGACAGATAGAGGAGAATATGCGCGGCGGCGGCACGGCTAGCTTCGAGGCGGAAGGCCGTGACGGGCGGGTGATCGCGGCGGTCCAGCAGCCGATGCCGGACGGCGGCTGGGTGGCGACATTCGAGGACGTGACGGAGCAACGGCGCGCCCAGGCGCGGATCGCCCATATGGCCCGCCATGACGGCCTGACCAACCTGCCGAACCGCTACGCCTTTCGCGAGCGCATCCAGGAGGCGCTCGACGCACCGCATGCTGGCGGCATGCTGGCCGTCATGTGCCTCGACCTCGATCATTTCAAAGAGGTCAACGACACGCTCGGGCATCCGACCGGCGACGCGCTTCTATGCGCCGCCGGCGACCGGCTCGCCGCCTGCGTCCGCGACACCGACATGGTGGCGCGCATCGGCGGCGACGAGTTCGCCATCCTGCAGTTCGCGGTGGCGACGCCCGACGACGCCGACCGTCTCGGCGGCCGCATCATCGAGGCGATGCACAAGCCGTTCCAGATCGAGGGCGAGATCGTCTATGCGACGGCGAGCCTCGGCATCGCGCTGTCGCCGCTGCATGGCGACGATCCTGACGTCCTGATGAAGAGCGCCGACCTGGCGCTTTACGCGGCCAAATCGGATGGGCGGCGCACCTACCGATTCTTCGAGAGCGAGATGGGCGAGCGGCTGACCAGCCGGCATGCCATGGAGCGCGACCTCCGGCAGGCGCTGGCCGCGCGGCAGTTCCAGCTGCACTATCAGCCGGTCGTGCAATTGAGCACGATGACGATCACCGGTTTCGAGGCGCTTCTGCGCTGGACGCATCCGGAGCAAGGCTCGATTCCGCCGAGCAAGTTCATACCCATCGCCGAGGATGCCGGGCTGATCACCGAGATCGGCCGCTGGGTGCTGCAGGAAGCCTGCGCCGACGCGGCGGAATGGCCGGCCGAACTCAAGGTTTCGGTCAATCTCTCCGCCGCCCAGTTCGCCACGGGGGATATCGAGGCGGATGTCGTCGCGGCCCTGCGCGGCGCCAAGCTCGGCCCCGATCGGCTCGTCGTGGAAATCACCGAATCGCTCCTGCTCAGCGACAATAAGGGCACCCTCGATACGCTGCACCGGCTGAAGGGGCTTGGCATCGACATCGCCATGGACGATTTCGGCACCGGCTACTCGTCGCTCAGCTACTTGCGCAAATATCCCTTCGACAAGATCAAGATCGACCGCGCTTTCGTAAGCCAGGCAGGCCGCGGCAAGGAAAGCGCCGCGATCATCCAGACCATCGTGCAGCTCGGCAATTCGCTGGGCATGACCACCGTCGCCGAGGGCATTGAGACGGAGCAGGACCTGGAGATGCTGCTCGCCGTGTCCTGCCCGGAAGGCCAGGGCTATCTGTTCAGCCGGCCGGTGCCGCGCGACCAGGTCTTCGACCTCGTTCGCGCCTATCAGAGCAAGGCGAGCAAGGTCGCCTGAACCCGCCGCAAATCCCCCGCCCGCCCCCGGCCAGGGGCGATTCAAACAAGCAAAGACTGCGCGCCGTCGATCCAGACCGGCGTGCCGCTAATATGGCGGGAGCGGTCGCAGGCCAGGAAAAGCACCAGCTCCGCGACATCCTCGGCCGTCCCCGGCTTCCCATCCGTGAGCGGAATGTTGCCTTCCGGATAGTCCGCCGGCTCGCGCGCCGCCTCCGTGTTCCGCCGCTCGGTGTTCTCGTCGATATCCGATTCGATCCTGCCGGGGCAGATCACGTTGAC
>JACCSN010000416.1 GCA_013812985.1 Hyphomicrobiales bacterium
ACGCCTTTGACCGCGACGAAGCGGCCGCGCAGCATCGGCACCGTCTGGAGATCGCCGTCCGGGGCTGACTCGCGGACGTTCTGGAGGAAAGCGTCCCGCTCGCTGTTCTGGATGTCGACGAAGAAGAAGTCCGGCGCCCGTTCGGCCACCGACCCGGAAAGCTGTCCGCGCAGGTTGGTGTCGATCAGGGCGAGGCTGACGAGGAGCGTCAGCCCGAGCCCGAGCGACAGCACCACGCTGGGCGTGAGCGCGCCCGGCCTGTGGATGTTGCGGACCGCGAGCCGGAGCGTCGTGCCGCGGATCGTGCCGGCTCGCCGCGCCGCCCACATCAGGCCGAGCGCCACCAGCCGCAGCACGAGGAAGGCGGCCACCACCGAGCCGACGTAGAGGAGCGCAAGCTCACGGTCGCCAGCCATGAGCACGGCCAGCCCCGCCAGGGCGAGAAGCGCCAAGGCCTGGGCCAGACGGTAGGGGAGCGGCGGCGTCACCGGCGATGCGACTGAACGGTCAGCCAAAAGGCTCGATGCGGGCATTTCCCGGGCGCGGCCGAGCGGCGTAAGCGCGAAGCTCAAGGTCACCAAAAGCCCATAAAGGGCCCCGAAGGCCAGCTGCTGCGGATAAAGGCCGCCTCCCGCCACCGGGAAAATGTCGGCGAGCGCGGTGGCGGCCGCGAAGGGCATGAGTGAGCCGATCACGAGGCCGATCACAATGCCCAGGCCGGCGATAATCAGAATCTGGGTCAGGTAGACCTGGAAGATCAGGCTGCCGCGCGCGCCGAGGCATTTCAGTGTGGCGATCGCCGGCCGCTTCAGGTCGACGAAGCTTGCCACAGCGTTGGCCACGCCGACGCCGCCGACGACCAGCGCGGTTAGGCCGACCAGCGTCAGAAACTGCGAGAAGCGTTCGATGTTGCGGGTGAGCCCCGGCGCGGCGTTGAGGCGCGAGCGGTCGCTCCAGCCGGCTTCAGGGAATTGCCGGTTCGCCTGCCGCATCAGGCGGCGGATCGGGCGCGGCCCGTCACGTCCTTCCGGCAAGTCGATCCGGTATGTCCAGTTGATCAGGCTGCCGGGCCGCACCAGGCCGCTGGCGCGCAGCGCGTCGAGCGAAACGAGCGCCCGCGGCGCGAAGCCGACGCCGCTCGACAGCCGGTCCGGCTCGGAGCGGATGACGCCGCGGATCTCCAGCTCGGTCGCGCCGAGAGCGACGCGCGCTCCGGGCTCCACCCCGAGGCGGTCGAGGAGCTCCGGCGCGACAAGGGCGCCGAAGACGCCGCCCGCCGCCGCCATGAGCGCCTGGCCATCGGTCGAGCCGTCCTCCAGCCTGAGCGTCCCGCCATGCGGATAGGCGTCGTCGACGGCCTTCAGCTCGACCAGCGACTGGCCCGTATCGTCGGCTCGGCGCAGCATGGCGCGCATGGTCGCCACCTGGCCAACATCGCCGGCCTGCTCCAGGAACCGGAGTTCCTCCGGATTGGCTTCGCGATGAACCAACGAAAAGGCGACATCGGCGCCGAGGATCACGCGGCCCTGCGACTCGATCCCTTCGGTCAGCGCCTCTGACACGGAATTGATGCCGGCGATGGCCGCGACGCCAAGCGCGATGCAGGCGATGAACACGTAGAACCCGTGCAGGCCGCCGCGCAGTTCGCGCAGCGCCAGGCGCAGAAACAGCGGCGGCGAGCTCATGTCAGTGGCCGGCCGCGCTGCGGCGCAGCGGCGCGGGCTCCGTTTCGATCTGGCCGGCGGCGATGCGCACCGTCCGGTCGCAGCGGCCGGCGAGATGCTCGTCATGGGTCACGAGCACAAGCGTCGTGCCACGCTCGGCGACGGCCGCGAAGAGCAGGTCGGCGATCTCACGTCCCGTAGCCGCGTCGAGGTTGCCGGTAGGCTCGTCGGCGATCAGGATGGCCGGGTCGATCGCCAGCGCCCGGGCGATGGCGACGCGCTGCTGCTCGCCGCCGGAGAGCTGCGCAGGATAGTGCTCCAAACGCTCGCCCAGGCCAACCTGGCCGAGCACGGAAGCGGCGCGGTCGAAGGCGTCGGCGCGTCCGGCGAGCTCGAGCGGCACCGCGACGTTCTCCAGGGCGTTCATGGTCTGCATGAGGTGGAACGCCTGGAACACGAAGCCGATCTGCTTGCCCCGGAACATCGCCAGGCGGTCCTCGTCAAGCCCGGCGTAATCCTGGCCGGCCACGGCCACGCGGCCGCCGTCGATCCGCTCCAGCCCGGCGATCACCATGAGGAGCGTCGACTTGCCCGAGCCCGACGGCCCGACCAGGCCGATGCTCTCGCCCCGGCCGACGGCGAGGTCCACGCCGCGCAGAACATGCACGCGGGACGGCCCGCTGCCGAGCGTCAGGTCGACGTGGTCGAGGCGGATGACGGGTTCACTCACGGAGGGCGCGCCTATATAGCCGAGGAGTTCGGCATATGGGTTGATGACGATGCAGTTCAAAATTGTTCGCCTGCTGCGCGCTTTCGCGCTCGCCGCGGCATTAGGCGCCATGGCCCCGGCGGCATGGTCCGCGCCCGTGAGCGTCGTGGCTTTCGGAGACAGCCTGACGGCCGGCTACGGCGTCGGCCCCGGCGAGTCCTTCCCGGAGCAGCTGGAAGCTGCCCTGCAGGCGCGCGGCCACGACGTGACCGTCGCCAATGCCGGCGTATCCGGCGACACGGCTTCCGACGGCCTGGCCCGCCTGGAATGGTCGGTGCCGGCCGATGCCGACATTGTGATCGTGGAGCTCGGCGCCAACGACGCGCTCCGCGGTCTCGATCCCGCCGTCACGCGGAGGGCGTTGTCGGCGATCCTCGCCAAGCTGAAGGAGCGCGGACATACCGTGCTCCTGGCGGGGATGCTGGCGCCGCGCAACCTCGGCGACCGCTATGCTGCGGAATTCGACCGGATGTACCCGGAGCTTGCGGCGCGGTTCAGCGTCCCGCTCTATCCGTTCTTCCTGGAAGGGGTCGCGGGGAATTCGCGCCTCAACCAGGGGGACGGCCTGCATCCCACGGGCGCCGGCCTGGCACGGATCGTCGAGGCGATCCTGCCGAATGTGGAGAAGCTGGTGAAGGCCGCCGGTGCGGCGGGCTGACGTCACCACTCAAGCTTGGCGGCCCCGAGGATCGCGCCGGGGCCGTTCGGCAGCTCCTCCTGGACGATGACGGCGCAGCCATCCACTCCATCGCCGATCAGTTCGTTCTCGGGCAGCGTGATCCTGACGGCGCCGCCGTCCCACATCCCGATTGGCCGCATCGCCCTGACGACGTTGCGGTACTGGAGGGTTGAGCCGGCGTTCTCGCCGCGCGTGATGCCGATCTTTTCCTCCGAGGAGAACAGCACCAGGCGGATCGTGGTGCGCCGCGCGCCGGGAAGCGGCCGAGCGCTCACCTCGATCTTCACGGTTCCGCTCCCTTTTCGCATCTCGACAGGAACTGGCAAATCCGCCTCGGCGATGGCTGTTTCGGCTACCGCCTTGTCGCCGCCGACCAGCGGAACCATGCCGTTGACGATCATTTGCGGCGTGTAGATGCGGCGGGAGCCGTGGGCTTCCGCGTATTCGGCCTGCCGCGCTGTGTTCTCCGGCAACGCAAACGTGTCCCGCCAGCCAAGATAATCCCAGTAGTCGACATGGAAGGAGAGGGCGAGGAGATCCTCCCGCTCGGCAAGCTGGGCGAAATAGAAGTCGGCGGATCTGCAGGACGAGCATCCTTGGCTGGTAAAGATCTCGACCACCGCCTTGAGGGCGGCTTGGGCCCCGGCCGGCGTCAGAACCAATCCTATGAGGCCAATAACAAGGCTGCGCGCGCGCTTCATGGTATTGAGCTAAGGTCCCCCGCCGGCGGCAGCCACTCACATGTGGTTGTCACACGGGCATGTGAAAGTGAGCGCTGATCGATGGTCACGCAAGGACGGATCGGCGCGGCACTCTCGCCACGCCGCAAAACAAGGAGTGATGAGGAACGGCAGGCGCTTCGGCGTCGGGAGCGATCCGCCCTTGATAAGCCGCAATCGATCACCAACTTCACAGCCATCGACTTTGGCCGGAATCCTGGGCCCCCCGCCTTGCCACTGCATGGCGCACGTTCAGACACTCTCTCCAAAATTCGACTGAACCGGACCGGCTCGCTTCCGCGGGTCGCGTCCTTGTGCACTGCCAGTGAAAGGGCATCCCATGAAAACGGGCACCGTAAAGTTCTACAATTCGCAAAAAGGTTTTGGCTTCATCCAGCCTGACGATGGGACGAAGGACGTCTTCGTGCACGCCACCGCTCTGGAAGCCGCCGGCATGCGCGGCCTCGTCGAAGGCCAGAAGATCTCCTTCGAGGTGCAGGCCGACCGCAGGAGCGGTAAGGAAGCCGCCGCGAACCTGCAGCACGCTTGATTTGAAGACCGGGGGGGCGCGATCCGTCGCGCCCCCATTTCGGCGATGCCCACGCCGTCTATGGGAAGGCGCTCGCTGAAGCGGAAATTCGTTTCGAGCTTAAAGCGCAAGCTCAGCGGATCGGCACCGTTCCACGGCCGCTATGATCGATAGCTTCGAACGCCGATCGCGTACTGCACGGGTCCAGCGATCAAAATCCCTTTGAGATCAGCGGCGGCCGGGGGCCGCTCCGGGTCCGGCGATGACCCGCTTCTTCGGGCCGGGGATCAGGCCTTCGCGCTGCGCCTGCTTGCGCGCCTGCTTACGGGCCCGCCGCACGCCTTCGGCCTTTTCGCGCACGCGCTTCTCCGACGGCTTCTCGTAAAAGCTCCGGCGCTTCATCTCGCGAAAGATGCCCTCGCGCTGCATCTTCTTCTTCAGCGCCTTCAGCGCC
Organism: Hyphomicrobiales bacterium; assembly: GCA_013812985.1. Next base: position 4,815 of record JACCSN010000416.1, read on the forward strand.
TGGTCGACGTTGTTGTCGCGAACGATAACTTGCAAGCGATCTCCTATTCGATGTGCTGACTACGAGCGTGATGGAGGGCTCGGTCGCGCGGCATTAGGGCAGCCACGGGTGACATTCTCGTGGAAAGCAGGTTCTTTAGCACGGCCTTCAGCCGAGCGCGAGACATCTCGTGAACGCCGGAAAGACTTTTCGCGTTCCGTTTTGGCGGTGACTGGGTGGCCTGATGTGCTGCCAGAGCCGACCGCGACCGCCCCAGCCCGTCTTCAGGCCGCCTGCTTCTCCGTCATCAAGCTTCGCAGCACGTAATGCAGGATGCCGCCGTGGCGGTAATATTCGAGCTCGTCCAGCGTATCGATGCGGACGAGCACGGGCACGT
>JACCSN010000454.1 GCA_013812985.1 Hyphomicrobiales bacterium
CTCCGCGTCATCGACGCCTCGATCATGCCGACCATCGTCTCGGGCAACACCAACGGCCCCACCTTGGCGCTGGCCGACCGCGCCGTGACGCTGATGATGGGGGAAGCGGCGCACTGACGGCGCGACCGGCGCCTGGCTAGTTCGTTCCCTTCAGCGCGCCCAGGAGGGTGTCGAGGTCCAGCCGCCGCAGCGCCTGGGTTTCGACGCCATCGACGATGTCGGCGAACAAAGCGCGCTTCTCCGTCAGGATTTCCTGGATCCGCTCCTCGATCGTGCCCTCGCAAAGATAAGCGATGGTGTGCACCGGGCGTTGCTGGCCGATGCGGTGGGCGCGGTCCTCGGCCTGCGCCTCCACCGCCGGGTTCCACCAGCGGTCGAAATGGAACACATAGGAGGCGCTGGTCAGATTGAGGCCGACGCCGCCGGCCTTCAAGGACAGGAGCAGGACGCGCCGCGCGTCGTCGCGCTCGAACGCGGCAAGACGGGCCGCCCGCGCCGCGGCGTCGACGTCGCCGGAAAAGATGAGCGGCTCGAACCGCGCCAGCTCGCGGGCCAGCCGGCGGACGCCGAACGGCTCCGCGACGAACTGCGAGAAGACTAGCGATTTCTCGCCGCCGCCGGCGACCGCTTCCAGCCGCTCGGCGAGATCCGCGAGCTTCGCCGATTCGCCCGTTTCCGGGCAGAAATTGCAGATCTGCTTCAGGCGCAGGATCAGCTCCAGCACATGCGTGATGCGCAAATCCCGGCCCAGCGCTTCGAGGCGGACGATCCCTTCCGTCTCGGCGCGCTCATAGACGGCGCGCTGGCGACGCCCGAGCACGATCGACACGGTGGAGCTCGTCTTCGGCGGCAGGTCGGCGAGCACGTCGCGGCGCCGCCGCCGGAGCTGCACGTCGGCGAGAAGCCGCCTGAGGCCGACCGCCTTGGCGTTGGGATCGAACCGGCCGGGCGCGACGAAATCCAGGATGGAGATCAAGTCGTCGAGCCGGTTTTCCAGCGGCGTCCCGGTGAGAGCCCAGCTCCGGGATCGATTGAGGCTCTTCACCGCTTGCGCCACCCCGGCTTTCGCCGTCTTGATCCGCTGCGCCTCGTCGATCGCCACCACATCCCAATGCCGGACGCCGGGCGCCGAAGGCCCCTTCAGCCAGATGTCGGACCGCAGCGCTTCGTAGCCGACGATGAAGACATGCGCCGGAGCCTGCCAGGCGCGGAGACGCTCCGACGCCGAGCCCACGACCGTGGACAGCGCGAGGTCCGGCGCCCAGGCGCGAAATTGCCGGCGCCACTGCAGCACGAGCCCGGACGGCGCCACGACCAGCGACACCGCGGCTTCGCCTCGCGCGGCGAGGATGCGGAGGGCGGCGATCGCCTGGATGGTCTTGCCGAGCCCCATCTCGTCCGCCAGAAGCAGGCAAGGTTCGCGGACGAGACGTTCGACGCCGGCCTCCTGATAGGGAAACAGCCTGTCCGGCCAGGCAAGCCCGAAGCCATGCCAGACCGGATGGCCGAATTCCATCGCCGCGGCCCCTATCCGGCATCCTCATCGGCGGTTTCAAGGGGCGGCGGCTGCTCCAAATCCGCATTCTCGGAATAGTCGGACGGGAGCCGCTCGGTCGCGATCTCGTCCGGCTCGCCGTAGATGCGATGGATGTCCCAGACCGTCACCCACGACTTGATGAACTCCCGCATCGTCCGGCTGGACTTGCGCTGGCCGATCGCGCCTGCCGAAGCGGGCCAGCCATAGCTCTCCGCATAGAGATGCCGCACGCGGTCGAGGCTCTTGTGCAGCCGGTCGTCGCCGGGCGCGGCGAGGAAGACGCCGCCTTTCTCCAGGAGCCGCATCGCGATCTCGGCCTGCCGCGCCTGCTGGTCCAAGCCCTTGCCGCGCAGGATGAGCGGCGCCTTCTCCTGGTCCAGCCGACGGTGGAGAACCGCCTCGCGGAAATCATCCGTGATCGCCGCCACCGAGACGACGCCGGGGACGCCGATCTCCATGTCGAGGCCGAGCCAGCGGCACAACTCGGGATAGCTTCTGGCGCGCTGCAAGGCGCTGTAGCGGCCAATCAGCTCGACCTCGTCGATCAGGATGCACCAGCCCCCGAATCCGGCGGCGGCGAAGAAGCGCGGGGCGAAACGGAGGCGCTGGAGCGCAAGGTCGACGGCCTTGACGGCGCGGATGTCGAACAGCTTCGCGGCGCCGACGGCCCGCAGCCATTGTTTCGCCTTGGAGACGCCAAGCTGGGAGCCGGCAAGGAAGCGGGCCATCGCGGCGATGTCCTCCGCCGTCGTCACCTGCTTAGGGATCAGGTAGAGGAGCGCCGGGAAAATGGCGGACAGCCCGGACCGCTCACCGCTCGCCCAGGCTTCGAGTTCCGCATATTCGTCGGAGGCCGGATCCAGACGCGACACGACGGCAGTCATCACGTCGCTGTTGACGCCCGGCACGATCGCGTTCCGGACAGCCGCCGCGAACATGCGCTGGGGGTCGAACAGCGGCGTTTCCTTGCTGACCGGGACGACGCTGACGATGAAATCTTCCCGCAGGGCCTGTTCGGCGAGATAACCGAGGAGATGCGACTTGCCGGCGCCGAAGCCGCCCGCGACGATCTCGCCTTCGACGATCGCGCCCGACTTCATCCCGTCGCGGCACTGCCGCAACTTGTCGACGAAGCGATCGGAAAGCGCCTTCTCGGCGCTGCCCAGCTGTCGGATCGCCGCCCGGTTGGGAACGCCGGCCCGCAGCGCTTCAATGGCGACCCGTTCCTCGCTGTAGGGCATCTCCAGCAGTTCGCCCACGGCCGCGGGAGCTTGAAAATCGGGCGCCACGGCGACGTGAACGAGGGGCGCGAGCGGGTTCTCGTGGCCACGCGCGTGCACGTCCGGCCAAATCCGTTCTTTCAGGGCGCGATAGGCGGTCACGCCGCGCTTGGACTCGTCGTCGCGGAACGAAGGGTTCGCCAGGACGGCGAGGAACAGCCCCTTGAAGCTCTCCGCGTCATCGATCAGCTGGCGAAGCACCTCGTAGGCGTCCATGACGGCGGCGGGCGTATAGCGCACGGTTCCGGGGTCGCCGCCGGCGCGGGCGAGCTGCGTCAGGTCGAGGCTGACCACGATCCCGTGCCCGCCGCACATGCGCAGCCAATGGCAAAGCGAGCGCAGCATGCCGCGGCCGTTATGGCGGGTGATCTTGGCGTTGATCGGGACCTGCCGCACCGGCCCGATGGTGCGAAGCTCGCCGCGCAGCCACT
>JACCSN010000464.1 GCA_013812985.1 Hyphomicrobiales bacterium
CGCGTCATCGCGGATCTCGGTCAGGCGCGTCAGCGCGGACCTGGCGCGGTCTTCTTCCGCCAAGCGCCTGGAGGACATGGGGATGCTTGCTCGGGTCATTTGGCAGCTGAGATGTCGCGTCAACACACCCATTCAGCCGCAACAACCCTAAAGTTTTCTTAGCCTGAGCACCTTTGACAAGAACGCGGTTGTCCGCTCTTCGCTCATGAGGCCGGCGCCGGCGAAGAGCCGTTCCAGGTCGTCCTCGAGATAGCCGCTGAAATAAGGCTCGTGGAACAGCTCGGGAAAGACCTCCAGCAAGCCGTCATAATCAGGCTCGTCGCCCAATTGCAGCGAGTCGACCAGGATGAACAGTCCGCCCCGCTTCATGACGCGGGCGATCTCCCGCGCCGCCTCCAGCCGGATTTCCGGCGGGAGCTCGTGGAACAGGAAGATGCAGGTGGCGAGCTCAAGGCTGCCGTCGGCCAAGGGCAGCGCTTCCGCCTTGGCGACGACGGGCTGCAGTCGCGGCCGCTTGCCGAGCTCGCGTTTGGCCTCGCGCAGATAGGCTTCGGAGAGGTCGATGGCGAGCGCGGGAAGGCGCGGGAAGGCGCCGCGGACCTGGGCGAGGAACGTGCCCGGCCCGCAGCCGATATCGGCATAGGCGACCTGGCGCTGGTCGCGGCCGCGAAGCTCCTCCGCCATCGGAACGAGCGCTTGCCGCCGCATGGCGTTCGCGGCGCCGGAGAACAGCACCTCGACCTGCATGTCGTAGAGGCGCGCCGAATCCTCCGTCATCCAGCCGCCGGACTGGAAGTGGAAGTTCTGCATGTAATAATCGGGCCGATTGGCCGCCGGCGCCTCCTCGGCGACCTCGCGGCCTTGGTCGCGCCGCTGCCGCCGCACCACTTCCGGCACGTCGCGGAAGAACGCGCGGCTGCGGGCGAACATCCTGGGCAACGCGCCGTCCTCGCCCTCCGGGACCGGATAATGGCCCCTTTCCGCGTTGGCGAGGTCGCGCGATAGCAACTGGGCGACATCGGCAAGCAGCCGCCTCATGGACGGCTTCGGGCCCTTCGACGCCTTGATCTTCCGCTTCGGCCCGGGCGATCGGGCCTCAAGGCGATTGACCATCCGCCGCAGGACGGCGCCGTGGCCGGCATACCAGGCCACCCGCCCCGATTGCCGGACGGCGTAGCCGACGCGGGTGCGCCAGCGTCCCAGCGCGGTCTCAGTCATATGCTATCCCCTTGCCCCGCTCCTTGAACTGGGGCGTGCATCCACTGATGTCCAGCCCCGCCCTTAGCGGCTGAATAGCCCCACCACCTCCGTCTCCGCCGAATAGACGAACTGGTCCACCGGAACGACCCGGTCCAGCTTGTAGCCGCCATCGACGAGGATGCGAGCGTCCCTGGAAAAACTTGCCGGATTGCACGACACCGCCGCGATTTGCGCCACGCTGGAGGCGGCAAGCGCGGCGGTCTGCGCCCTGGCGCCCGCGCGGGGCGGGTCGAAGACGACGCCTTCAAAACCCTTCAATTCGGCGGGCGAGAGCGGGAAGGCGAAGAGGTCGCGTCGCTCCGTGACGACCCGCTTCAGGCCCTTGGCCCGCCGCGATGCGGCCTGGAGCGCGTCAAGCGCCACTTGGCTGCTGTCCACGGCCCGCACCGACGCGCGCCGGGCCAGAGCCAGCGTAAAGGCGCCGAAGCCGGAGAAGAGGTCGGCAACGTTGCGCGACGTGGCGAGGTGCGCCACGACAAGCTCCGCCATGATCGCTTCCGCCTCCGCCGAGGCCTGGACGAAAGCGCCGGGCGGCGGCGCCAGCGGGACGCCGGCGACATTGATGACCGGCTCGGCCAGCGACAGCACGGGCTCGCCGCCGATGGAGAGCCGCGCCACTCCATGATGCCGCGCCAGCTCCGCCAAGGCCGGGACGGCGCGCGGGGAGGGCGGCCGAACACCCTCAAGATTGAGGTCAATGCCGCTTTCCGACATAAGCGCAGCAAGGCGGGCGGGCTTTCGTTCAATGACGAGCGAACCGATCAACGCCCGAAGGCTGTTGAGACGCGCCTGGAGAGGCGGCGAAAGGATCGGGCATTCCTCGATATCGACCACCCGGTCGGAAAGCCGCTCATGATAGCCGAGCAGGATTTCCTTCCCGGCGCGAATCGCGGTCAATACAACGCGGCGGCGGCTCGACGGGCTGACGCCGACCGTCGCGGCGACCTCCGCCGAAAGGCCCTGCTGCGCCAAGGCGGCGAGGACGAAATCGCGCTTGAGCCGCCTTGTCGCCGGGAGCGGCAGCATCTGCAGCGCGCAGCCGCCGCAGCGGCCGAAATGCCGGCAAGGCGGCGGCACGCGCTCGCCGCTCGGCGCCAGCACTTCAAGGAGCTTGCCGCGCTCGCCGTTGCGCTCGATCGAGACGCGCTCGCCGGGCAGCGCGAAGGGCACATAGATCGGCCCGTCCGGCCCGTGCGCGACGCCGTCGCCGCGGTGGCCGAGCGTCTCGATGGCGACGACCTCAGCCACGCCGCGCGCCCAGCAGGAATTCCCTGTTGCCATCGCCGCCCGAGATGGGCGAGGGGAGCAGCCCCACTACGCTCCAGCCGTGCTCGTCTTCGAGCCAGGCGGCAAGGCTCTCCGCCGCCCGGCTCGCCGCCGCCGCATCGCGGACGATGCCGCCTTTGGCGATCAGCGCGCGGCCGACTTCGAATTGCGGCTTGACCAGAAACACGCCCCACGCGCCCGGCTGCGCCAACTCAAGCGCCGGCGGCAGCGCCAGCCGGAGCGAGATGAAGCTCACATCCGCTACGACCGCGTCGATGTGGCGGCCATCCAGGTGCTCGGCCGCCAAGTCACGCGTATTCAGGCCCTCAAGCGAGCACACGCTCGGATCGGCGGCAACCGCCGCATCGATCTGGCCGTGGCCGACATCGACCGCGATCACATGCGCCGCGCCGCGCTCCAGGAGCACCTGCGTGAAGCCGCCCGTCGACGCCCCGAGATCGAGTGCATCGCGCCCGCCTGGATCGAAATGGAAGGCGTCGAGCCCGGCAATCAGCTTCAGCGCCGCGCGCGAGACATAGCGGGCGGCTGGGTCGTCAACCTCCAGCTTCTGGCTGCGGCCGACTTTCCGCGCCGGCTTCGAATCCGTCGCTCCGTCGACAGAAACCGCGCCGCGTAAAACCATGTCGCGCGCCCGGCTTCGGCTCGGGGCAAGGCCGGTCGCCACGAGCGCCTCGTCGAGACGCATGCGGTCGGTTTCGGTCATTGCCGTCGGGACGGCGGCCGTCAGCGCCGCACCATGAGCCGCCGTTTGGCGGCGCCCTGGTGAGCGCGATATACGGCCGTGACGGCGCGAAATCCCGCCCAGCCGATCAGAGGCGGCCCAAACAGAATGATCGCCGCGCTCGCAATCACGGTGACGGTGTCGCTCACGCCATGGCCGAAGAGCTCGAACACTATGAGCGCAAGCGTCCAGAGCACCCCCCAGGCCAAATAATGCGTGAGGAGTGGGTGTAGATACCCGTCTTCCGGGATCCCCAGATGAGCGAGGCGGTAGAGCGTCAGTCCAAGTAAGGGCGGACAGAATCCGGCGAAAACCAGGAAAATGATGGACTCGAAGTCAGCGCTGGGTCCAAAATTCAGGCAGATCAGCCCCCACACGGCCGACCAGGCGAGAGAACTGGCAAGGACGGCGCCGACAATGGTCTTTGCGCCTTCGGGAGTCCGAAGCGTCGACATCCTCATGGTCGTCTCACCCGATGTGGGTCGGTGGCGGAGGGGTCAAAAGCAGTACGGCAGCCCTCCCGTAACAGTCGCGAGGAATATATCGCTGCCCCAGTATGCCCAACCCGCGCCGGCGAGGAAGAAGAGCAGCCCAGCGGCGGCGAGCGCCGATTTCGTGGTCGCATCAAGCGGGTGTGCGGACATGGCTTATCCTGCCACAAGATTGCGCAGCTTGGCCATCGCGGTCTCGCGCCCTTCGTCGCGCGCGATCGTGCCGACCAGGCTGCCCGACGCGTCGAGAAGCAGCACGGAAGCCGTGTGGCCCATGGTATAATCGCCGCCCTCCAGAGGCGCCTTCCGGCTGAACACCTTGTAATCCGTGACCATGGCGTGGACCTTCTCCGGCGTGCCGGTGACCCCGATGATCTGGTCGGAGAAGGCGGAAACATAGTCGTTCATGATGTCCGGCGTGTCGCGCTCCGGGTCCACCGTCACGAAAACGAAGCGCATCTTGTCGGCGTCGGACCCGAGCGCCTTGATCCAGCCGGCGGTCTCCATGAGCGTGGTCGGGCAGACATCCGGGCAATGGGTGAAACCGAAGAACACGGCGGACGGTTTGCCGCGAAGGATCGACTCGGTAACCGGTTGGCCGTTGTGGTCGACAAGGCTGAAGGCGCCGCCGAGCGGCGCGCCGGCTTGCATTGCCGAGCCCGCGGCCACCGGTGCATTTCGCGCCGCGAATCCGCCGACGGTCAACGAGCCAAGCGCGAAAAGCCCAATGGCGACCGCGATCCAAAGGACCAGGCGAAGGTTCCGCATCGTGCCGGCCTCTCCTACATCGCGTGATCGTGATGCGTGTCCGCCGGCGCAGCTGCGCCGACAGGGGCGACCGCCGCCTCGACCGTGAGCTCGCCGGCCGTCTCGAATGACAGCGTGAGCGACAGGGTCTCACCCTCTTTCAACGGGGCCTGCAGATCCGTCAGCATCAGATGGGCGCCGCCGGGCCGCATCTCCAGCGTTCCCCCCGCCGGGATCACCGGATCATCGACGGGCCGCATTGTCGCGACCCCGTTCTCCTCGACGGTCGCGTGCAAGCTCACCGAATTAGCCGCCGGGCTTCGAGCAGCCAAGAGCCGGTCCGCCGAGCCGCCGCGGTTCTCGACATTGACATAGGCGGCGGCCACCTGTGCTCCAGGTGGCGTCGCGCGCGCCCAGGCCGAGACGACGAGATCGCCAGCCGAGGTTTCCGCACTGCGGGCATAGGAGATGGCGGCGGCAAGGGTCAGGGCCATCGCGGTCGCTGCGGGCAGGAAGAAGCGCATCACATTCTCCAGCGAAGGCCGGATTATGGGGACAGGAAGGGTTCCAACGCATGTCGCAGATGGCCGCGCCGGATGCGCCCTAACGTCACAACCGGTCCGGGCGAAGAGCGGCGTGGACCCCGGGTAGCCGGTGCCAGGGTGGTCTCGCGGATTACATTAGGCAATGCCGGCCTGGATTGCGGCAGGCCGCGCCCTACCATCTTGCACGGCTTGTAGTGACATGGAGAGAGATGATGCGGCGTTTGGCGATTTGCGCTTTGCTCGCCGGGGTTCCGGCTTCCGCGCTGGCCCAGGACGCCGGCGCTGAGAACGACCAGCTCTCGGTTCCGATTTTCGCCGCGGGCGGCAAGCC
>JACCSN010000471.1 GCA_013812985.1 Hyphomicrobiales bacterium
GGCGTGAGCAGCCGTTCGAGCTTGGCCACACCGCCAGATATGAAGACAAGCCCAAGCCCGACGCGGAGCGCGAGCGCCACTTGGGATTGGACGTTAGCGGATCGTCCGTCGGAACTGAGCATGGCTGCTTCCTTCTGCTGGTTATCAGGTTTTGATGATCACGTCTGGTTTTCAACGAGGCGGGCGAACGCACGATCGGCCGACACCAGTACGAAGGCGAGGTCGTGTTCACTCCAGACAGCGACGCCGTGTCCTCTGACGTATTGAACCGATGCGCGCGCACCGCTCGGCAGCGTGCGATCCGCTTCCGGTAGAGATAGGCCGCGCGCCTCCATGATGTAGATGACAGCTCGTTCTTCGCCGCGGGCGTACGTCAGCCCGATCAGCCGTCGCGTGAGCAGCGAGCACAACCTTACGACACGCGCAAGCTCGCGCAGTGCGGGCTGTTGGAGATTTTCAGGGAGGACACAGAACAGAAAGGTGGCCACAGCCGCATCGAGCGACCGGTCGGCAAAGGCGAGCTTCGTTACGTCCATTTGGCGCAACTCAACAATCGCCCCGAGTGAAATCCGGCGTCGCTCAGCCCGGGCAAGCATCGCCGGGCTGATATCGATCCCGATCACCTCCGCGTGCTGCGGGTAAAAGGAAATGTTTCGCCCAGTGCCGACGCCGGCGTCCAGGATCCGACCTGAAAGTCCGTCAAAAAGGCGCGGACGAATGTGACGATACCGGCCATGCTCGAACGGCAAATCGAGCAAATCGTAGAATGGGGCGATCCGCTGGTAACGGCCAAGAGCTGACGGCATGTGATCATTCCCGCATTGCACCCGATCGCTCGGGTCTCGTGAGGTATTTTCCTCAGGTGCGCTCGCAGCAGACAATACCCGCAACGCTGGTATGGCCCAGAGTGACAAAAGCAGCAGCCCATGCCAGGCAACCAAGACTAGGATGAGCGGCCTCCTTGAGGCGATGACGGCCGCTTGGAACCGGTGCGTCACGGCGAAGCATTTCGTAAACATGGCCGCCGGTCCCGGTTCTTAAGCCAGTTCTCGCGCATTCGGCGTCACGAACGCCGTTGGCGAATGGGTTCTCCACCGGATAAGGTGGTAGTCAAAGGCTCGCTCCAGAGCCGGCTTCACGATCAGGAAATAAGGCGAGATATCGAAGTCGCGCGGCACAAAGAGAGAGGAGTGGCGTATCTCCAGCATCTCCTCCCGGGCAAACCCGCTCTCTACAAACGTGATCTGAGGTAAAATCGGGTAGCGAACCGATTGGAATGCCTGGGCAATCATCCCGGAGCAGATGAGTCGTGTGGGATCCCCGGAGCCAAGCGCAATCATCCGCCGGCGCCACCTTTGCGGAACCGGCAGCGGGACGAGGTAACGGACCAAGTCTAGGATGTTCTTAAGGTCGTATTTGAGTCCGATGCACTCGATTGCATGCCCACATACACGCTTGCACTCTTCTGGTGAAAGCCCGACTGGCCGACAAATGCGCGTATGAAACTTGTAATATTTCGATAGCGGCGCAGCGATCACGCCATCCGCGACGGTTGCTTCTATGAGGGAATACGACTGCCCGCCCTCCGGATCAGAGGGAACGGCTGACCCCACGAATAGTGCCGCATGGGACCAAGTGGATTGCGTCAGATACTTGATCGGGCCTGATATCCGAGTATTGCCCTCGATCAGCAGGACATCGCCGGGCCGCAGTGTCGACCGCAGCACATCCGGCTCGCTTGGAGTGAACGGCTCATAACCAGGTTCGGGCTGATCCAGGTAGTGGGCGAGCGCCTGTCCAAACGATTCGAGTATGCGGTTCATGAGCTTATCCGTGCGGACGAACGTCCCAATATGCTGCATCAGTGTACAACGACGCGCCGGTATAGGTGCCAAGTCGCGTGTCCAAGCACAGGCAGAACCACCGCCAGCCCAACCAAGAAGAGCATAAAACCGATCGCGAGTGCACCGGCGACGATCAGGCCCCACACGGCCATCGTGGCCGGATTCACGAGCACCACTCTCAAGGAGGTCTGAACGGCCGTGAGAGCATCGACGTTTTGGTCGAGAAGGAGGGGAAACGACACAACGCTCATAGAGAGCACCAGGACAGCGAACATCAGTCCGATGCCATTGCCCAGAAGGATCAGCATCCATCCGGATCGGGTTGTGAAGACATCCCGCGCGAACGCTACAATGGACGGCGGTGCCTGCCGGCCAATTGTCAGTTCGTAGATGACCCATGCCGCGGTCAGCCACGCCAGAAAAATGGCCGCGAGGAGCGTGCCAAGAACAACGATGGATCCGATTGAGCAGTGGCGGACTACATTAAACGCATCGGACCAGGTTGGGTTAAAGCCCTGTTCCCGTAGCCTGCTAAGCTCATAAAATTGGATTGCTGCTATTGGCCCGATCAGGGCGAACCCAGTGACAAGCGGATAAAGGAGAGGCACAACAGAGTGTCCGACCGTAATTCTGGCCAGGACGATGCCGATGAGGGGGTAAATGAGAGCAAGAAAAAAGACATCACTTCTCTGTGCGTTGAAATCGGCGATCCCCTTTCGCAGAACTTCCTTCAGATCCGATAAGTAAATCGGTCGGATGCTTAGACGGTCACTGCGCGTATCAGCATTTGGGCTTGTCTGTGCGTGTGTCATTTTGGCGCCCTTCTCGATTCGGCTCACGTCGAGCGAGCACCTGCGCGATGGTGATGCTCAATCAAGCAGGAGCAAAACGGTGCCTCGTGCGACCTGCTGCCTGTTAATTCGCCACAACGCGAGAAAGAGTTACTCTGGAGGCAAAAGAATCGACCCTGCACAAGGATAAATGAGGCGCACACCCGCCCACGACGGTGAAGACTCAAAGAGAGTGGCGGCGCGACGCGGGCTATGACAGGCGCCACGCACCTTTCGCCCGCGTTCCGGCCGGCATTGGCAGGGCAGTCAGCCTGTTCTCGTCACCCCCTGTAACCTTTCGGGCGATCACCACGAATTATCCGCAGGTAAGCGATTCGGATGCTCCGTGCCGGCCCAAAGGCAGATCCGCGAACCGTGGAGGGAGCTTGAAATCCATTTCTCGCGCCATAGCAGTCGCCATCCGCGCCGGTGGCTCCTGCGCGGTCCGTGCCGCGCGCCGGAGCCGACTTTCACGGCCGAGAACGGTTAGATGCCCGGAAACCCTCAATTCCGTTTCGGAGATACGGGCCGCGCGGGCGTTCGATGCAGGGCGTTCTCGCCACACACAATCCAGGATCCGATAAACTCGAAGGCGCTGGCATGATCGACAATGTACTCCGAAATCGCTTCAGAGTGCCTATCGACAACGCGGGCATTTGGTTGGCTCGGCGGAGCGTGACTGCTACCGGGCTCACCGGCATCGGTTTCGCCGCCGGCCTAGGCGGTTGCGTTGCACTCACGCAGCAGTTTTATGGAATTGCCCTTGTCTGTCTCGTCCTGAACCGTCTCGCTGATCTCTTCGACGGAGCCGTCGCGCGTGCCACTGTCGTAACGGATTTCGGTGGCTTTTTGGATATTGTAACAGACTTACTGATCTATTCAGGGTACGTCCTGGCCTTTGCGGTCGGGCGGCCGGAAAATGCGATTGCCGCAGCTGTCCTCATTTATACGTTTCTCGGCACTGGGACGACCTTTTTAGCCGCCGCGATCATCGCAGCGAAGCGGAACATCACGCGGGAGCCAAGCACTCGGAAAAGTTTCTTCTACAACGCCGCTTTGGCGGAGGGGACGGAGTCAACGATTTATCTCGCATTGATCTGCATAGTGCCCGACTACTTCGCAGTGATGTCTTACATTTTTGCCGGTATCGGCTTTGCATCGCTTATCGGGCATTTCACATGGGCAAGCCAGATGGCGATGTCGGCGTGGCGCGTGCCGTCCTCGCGCTCGCGCGCCTTTCCGAAGACCAGCGTCCAGCGCGCGTCGCGGTCCTTCTGGCGGAGCTTCGCGGGATGATCCTTCCAGTCCTGCGGGATGCGACCCGCCTTGATGTCCGCCTTCTCCGTGTCTTTGTTCCTCTGCTTCGGTGCCGAGACGAGGCTCGCGTCGACGATCTGGCCCGACATCGGGATGTACCCGGCGTCTCGGATCGCGCGGTCGAAGCGGGCGAACAGCGCCTCGATCGCGCCGGCCTTTGTCAGCCGCTCGCGGAATGCCCAGATCGTCTTGGCGTCCGGCACCTTGTCGGTCAGGCCCAGTCCCAGAAAGCGCATGAAGGAGAGCCGGTCGTTGATCAGGAACTCGGCGCGGTCGTCGGAGAGGTTGTTCTGTGCCTGGATCACCAGGATCTTGAACATCATGACCGAGTCGAAGGGCGGGCGACCACCCTTCGCCCCGTCGCCGTAGTTCAGGGCCGCCTCCAGATCGGGCCGGAACATCTCGAACTCCACCACCGCCGAAAACGCCTCGAGCTGGTCGCCGATGTCGCTCAGTCGCCGAAGCCGCTCGTCCACGTCGAACAATCCGGGATCTCTCGCCATGCTTGCCTCCCCGTGAAGCGCAGGCTGAGTGAATCATGAAGCCACTGAGCTGGCGAGGTTAATCGAGGTGCCCAGCTGCGGGCGATGCAGGTCACGCCGCACGTGGCGCGGAACACAAACGGCCGACGATCGGCAATCGACGGCCGCACCACAAGGCCGGCTACGGAGCGAGCCAACGCATCCGCAAGCGCATCGAAGAGGTCTTCGGCTGGATCAAGACGGTGGCCGGCCAGGCGAAGACGAAATTCCGTGGCGTCGCCCGCGTCGGCTTCTCCTTCACTTTTGCCGCCGCTGCCTACAATCTGGTGCGCCTGCCGAAGCTCCTGGAGGCGCCGACATGAGCAACCGGTCCGAATGTCGGCTCATCGGCCGTTTCCGAGACGTAAGGCTATTTGCGAGGTCCCACCCATCCGTCGTGTTTTGATCTGCGTCGGGAGCATTTTTGCATAGGACTGGCGCTCGTCCCTTCATCACGAATCTTTGAGATGCGCGATCCGGTCACAGCGGGACAGTCGGCCTCACCGAACATTGATTTCGCCGTGGGAACTCCTAACGCGTACACCCGGCGCATGGGTACCATAATCAATCTCAGCAATGGGGCGGCGGCTGGCGGCAGCAAAGAAGCCGGTACATGCCATCAGCGGATCGATCCGATGCAAGTGCAGGACCGACATCTCGCCAATCTCATGCAATCGGCGCAGGACGGTGATAGCGCCGCCTATGCACAGCTGCTGGGCGAACTCACCCCCTTGCTCAGACGGACGGTACGGCGTCGACACGGATTTCTCCCGCCGCAGGAGGTAGAAGATATCATCCAGGAGATCTTGTTGTCACTTCATACAGCGCGCGCCACCTACGATCCAGGGCACCTCTTCTTTCCTTGGCTGATGGCAATCGCCCGAAACCGCACGGTGGACGCTTTGAGACGTCGTATTCGACGCTCGACGCATGAGATCGCAGTCGAGCAGTACGATGTAACCTTTCCCAGCGCGGATACGAATAGCCCTGTGGATGTCTACCGCGACCCGGAGGCGCTCAGACAAGCCATCGGTCGTTTGCCACAAGGACAACGCAAGGCAGTTGAGATGCTGAAGCTCCGTGAAATGTCGCTGAAGGAGGCCGCCGCGGCCACTGGGATGAGCATCAGCGCACTCAAGGTGGCCGTGCATCGGGCAATGAAAAGCCTTCACGCTGCATTGAGCCACGAGATTTAAGTTGGAAACGAACGAGCTCGTCTCTGGTCTGACCTCCAGGGCCGTTCCGGTCAGGCGCCTTTCGCCCCCCTGGGTCCGAACGGCGTCGTGGCTTGCAATCGCGCTTCCCGCGGTCGCACTTATCGTCCTGGTCATGTCGCCGCGGGACGATCTGCCCGCGAAGCTGACCGAATCGCGGTTCGTGATTGAGCAGGCGGCTGCATTGGCCACGGCTATAACCGCCGCCATGGCGGCGTTCTGCATGATCATCCCCGGCCAGAGTCGGTGGATGGTAGCACTTCCCGTAGCTCCCCTCACGTTCTGGCTGGGAAGCCTGGGCCAAGGCTGCCTGAGCAGCTGGCTTCGATTGGGACTAGATGGTCTGCGAATCTATCCCGACTTGATCTGCCTTCCGTCAATCGCTCTGGTCGGTTCCGTCCCGGCGGTGACGATGCTTGTGATGCTTCGGCGTGGCGCGCCACTCGCGCCGCGGTTGACCGTAGCGCTGGGGGGGCTCGCCGCTGCGGCTCTCGGAAACTTCGGCTTGCGGCTATTCCATTATCAGGATGCCAGTCTCATGGTTCTGATCTGGCAATTCGGCAGTGTCGCGCTGTTTTCGGCGCTCGCCAGCTGGAGCGGCAAGCATGTTCTTCAGTGGCGGCACATAAGAGCAGCGCACTGAAACTGCCCATGTCCTCCAGCGCGAACAAGGTCAAGAAGGCCAGAACGAGGTCCGGCGAAACCGCTCGCTTAGGGCGACTGCACAACAGAAAGCTCTTTAGCGGCTTGCAACAGAGTTACTTAAATTCGCTACATGAACTTACGTCCGGTAAACTGATTATCGTTGTGTACGGGGCGCCGATCGAAGCCGTCGCCGGCGGGCCAGCGACCTTGTCCCGGCTCTTCTGTTATCGCGGCCTTTATTGCTTGGCTTGTTAAGAGACAGCTCAATTACCGGAACCGTGCCCTTGAGCACCTGGTGGCCGTGAAGCTCAAGGTGCGTGCGGTCTCGCCGGACGAAAAGGATCACATAGACGTACCAGAAGAGCGGATGGACGATCTACGAAGTCTTTGGCCGGCGATGGGCCCTACGGAGGAAAGCGCCCGCAAATGGGGGAAATGTGCCGTTCTCGCGGCCGACAATGGAGGCTCTGAGAGATGGCCTCAGGTTCATCGTCGAGAACGCTTGCCCGATTCGCGGCCACCCCGCCGCCTGAGAGCCCCGACGAACGGAAACCACATTCCCGCACTCGCATCCACAGGGCGGAACGGAGGTCTGTAATGGCCGAAACGAAAGAACCGCCGCTGGTAAGCCTGCCGCGGCGAAACTTGCTGGTTGGCTTCGCCGGCCTTGCACTCTCTGGGTGCGTATCGGGACCACTCATGCCGCCGACCTTAGCAGCGTACCCACCGCCGCCCCGATCCCTCCGCCCGACCATGTACGAGGCGATGCCGGAGGAGCGCTTCCCCATTCCAGCCGTAGACGTTGAGAAGGTCGACGAGAGGTTCTGGCGAACCATCGTGGATGATCCGACGGGCGAAGCTTCCGGAACCCTGGTGGTCGACACGCCCGCGAAGTACCTTTATTTCACAATGGCCGACGGCTCCGCCATCCGTTACGGCATTGGCGTCGGTCGGGAAGGGTTTGCCTGGTCCGGCCGAGCTAAAGTCCAGTACAAGCGCAAGTGGCCCCGTTGGACGCCGCCGGACGATATGGTGGCACGGCAGCCCGAACTTCAGCCATACTCCATCGCCAACGGCGGCATGGATCCAGGTCTCCAGAACCCTCTTGGCGCCCGCGCTCTATACATCTTTCAGGACGGAAGGGACACGCTCTATCGCCTGCACGGAACTCCCGAGGCTTCGTCCATCGGTCGGGCGGTCTCCTCGGGTTGCATCCGCCTACTTAACCAGGATGTGATCGACCTATACGAGCGCGTTCCAGATGGTACGCGGATCAAGGTCATTCCTGACCCGAGCCTCCGGGCAGCTTTATAAACGCACTGAAATTCCGCTGCCCGGGGGGCCGGTCGCAACGCTGTCGCGGGCCGGTCCAGGGTGGCATCCAGATCAAGTGAGGACGAAGACCAAGGGTGCCCCCGGGCGTTTTTTCATAGCGCGGGGGCAGGAATGCCCGTTAGCCCGAGCGTCGCGACCGCCGCGAACGAGATCACACTCCACAAAAGCATTGGTGGTCGATCAATCGAGCCCGATGGGAGTGCCGTCGCAACAAGTGGCTCGTTGCAATCCGCGTTGGTCCCCTGGCAATCCAAGCACCGGAACAACCGTCGTTTTGTCCGGCGGCGCTACATGATCCTGCGCGCACG
>JACCSN010000482.1 GCA_013812985.1 Hyphomicrobiales bacterium
AATCGATCGAGGGCAAGCGCGGCTATCCGCGCCACAAGCCGCCTTATCCGTTCCAGGTCGGGCTCTTCGGCCAGCCGACGCTGATCAACAATGTCGAGACGCTCTATTGGGTGCGCGACCTCCTGGAAAAGGGGGCGGCCTGGTGGAACAGCCACTCCCGCAACGGCCGCACGGGGCTCAGGAGCTTTTCCGTCTCCGGCCGCGTGAAGGAGCCCGGCGTCAAGCTTGCCCCCGCCGGGATCACCGTCCGCGAGCTGATCGACGAGCATTGCGGCGGCATGGCCGACGGCCATGTTCTCACCGCCTATCTCCCCGGGGGCGCCTCCGGCGGCATTCTGCCGGCTATGATGGACGACATCCCGCTCGATTTCGGGACGCTGGAGAAATACGGCTGCTTCATCGGCTCCGCCGCGGTGATCGTGCTGTCCGGCCAGGACGACCTGAAAGCCGCCGCGCTCAATCTGATGCGCTTCTTCGAGGACGAAAGCTGCGGCCAGTGCACGCCGTGCCGCGTCGGCACGCAGAAGGCGCGCATGCTGATGGAGCGGCCGGCGTGGGATCAGGCGCTGCTCGGCGAGCTGTCCGACGCGATGCGCGACGCCTCGATCTGCGGCTTGGGCCAGGCGGCGTCGAACCCGCTGACGAGTTTGATGCGCTATTTTCCGGAGCTTTTCGCGGAAGCGGCGAAATGATATACTCGGCGGCCTCTGCCGTGCGTAGCGATACAGCAACCAACGCTGCGCCTGCTGCAAGCGCGCTCCGGACCTCGGGGTCCGCATTCAGCTCCTCAATGGATCTGGCGGTCGGAAGAGCGTGTCCCTCTGCCGCTATGTCATCCGCAACGTCTTGTAGGACTATTTCGGCATGCGCGATTGCTGTCTCGGCTGACTCCGCAGCTCCGATACACCCTGGAACGTCCGGAAAATACACGCCCCACAAGCTGGTCGGCTCTTTCTCGAGAATCGCGAAGTATCGAGCCATCTGCGAACCCCTTTCAAATCCAGCCAGCGGCGCGAGCTATGGATCGCGCCGTCCCGGTCGGCAGATCGCCGCGGCCACGCGGCACAATTACGCTTACGCCCCGATCCGCGCGTCGGAATTTCTCATGTGGGCCACGGGACGGGACAGCAGCCCAACCTTCCCGGAGCAGCCGCGCTCTAATTTTCTAAATGTCACGCTCAAGCTCCGGCATTCGCGGCCCGCAAAGCTCTACGCAGATACATGGCTCCCGTGCTTACGTCGAGTTCTGCGGCCGACATCAGCCGACCGCGGAACAGTCCGATGCTGACCAGATACGTCGCCCTGATTGAATTGCCCCTTCTGCTATCAGTGGCATTGGTCAGTACCGCCCACGCCGAAGCGGATTTGTGCTCGACACTGACAGGGACACCAGGAGTAGCAAGTCCCTGGTTCGGCACGGACCTTGTAATAGCAGGTTACGTGCGGGCGGAGTATCTGTGCAACCTTCCGGCGGGATTCGCACGTGGTTTTATGCACTGCTCGATCAAGCAGATCTGCGGTGAAGATACTATAGTCTACAAAGAGATCATATCTGCTTTCGACCAGGATTATAATTGGATCTCCAGAGATGCAAGGAAGTCCGTTGACCAACAAATCGCAGCCAGTGGGGGACGGTCAAAGATCGAGAGCGAGATTCAGAGTCATTGCCTGGAAATCCGACAGAGTGCACAAGACCGGAAAATTGCATTGTGCATGAAGCAAAACGGGATTCAGATAAAATGAGCGTCGTATCGAGCCAGGCGGCGCTCAACCTGAATGCGTTCGGAGTTAGTTTGTCTCGAGCTCGCCGCCAGAAGCCGCAACATGCTGCGTTGCCGGACCACCGCGGGCCGCCGTCAATCGAGCCGGCGATCGCAATCGAGAGGTCTTCGCCATGATGAATGACCCGAACGGCACTGGCAGCCGACCCCATTCACCACCTCAGCCAAGCTCCGTCGGCGGGGAATATTCCGCCCCCGCCAAGAGCGGCGTCAACGTCAGCACGCGGCCGTCTGGCGCCACAGCCATCCAGTCGCCGATCTCCGACCAGGCCGGCGTCACCTTTGAGCTCGACGGCACCCAGGTCGAGGCGCTGCACGGCGAGACGATCTGGCAGGTCGCCAAGCGGCTCGGCACCGACATCCCGCACCTTTGCCACCAGCCGGAGCCCGGCTACCGCCCCGACGGCAATTGCCGCGCCTGCATGGTGGAGATCGAGGGCGAGCGGGTGCTTGCCGCCTCCTGCATGCGAAAACCCGCAATCGGCATGAAGGTGAAGTCGGCCAGCGAGCGCGCCTACAAGGCCCAGAAAATGGTCATGGAGCTGCTCGTCGCCGACCAGCCGGCGCGCGCCACCTCGCATGATCCGACATCGAAATTCTGGGGCTGGGCGGAGCGGACCGGCGTCACGACGAGCCGCTTCCCCGCCGCCGAGCGCTGGGCGG
>JACCSN010000484.1 GCA_013812985.1 Hyphomicrobiales bacterium
CTGGTCATGGACGAGCCGACCGCCGCCCTCGACGATCAGGACGCCGCCCGCCTCTTGCGCCTGATCCGCGAGCTGAAGGAGCAGGGCGTCGCGATCGTCTACATCTCGCATCGCATGCCCGAGGTCATGGCGATCGCCGACCGCGTCACCGTGCTGAAGGATGGGCGCCGCGTCGACACCCGGCCGATCGCGGAGGTGACGACGGGCGATATCGTCAGGATGATGGTCGGGCGTGAGCTCGCCGACTATTACCCGCCGCCCTCCGGCACGCCCTACGATGTGGTCATGGAGGTGACCGGGGGCGGCAACGACGTCCTCGGCGACATCGATCTGACTGTCCGAGCCGGCGAGATTCTCGGTGTCTCCGGGCTCGAAGGGTCGGGCAAGACCGCCCTCGGGCGCGCCCTGTTCGGCGATGCGCCGTTCAGCCGGGGCACGATCACGCTCAACGGGGAAGCGGTCGTGATCGGCACGCCGCGCGCAGGCATCCGCAGAGGGATCGGCTACCTGCCGGACGACCGCAAGGGCGAGGGCATCGCGCCGCTGCAATCGCTGCGCGACAACGCGCTCATCACGCTCCGGGCCTTCGCGGCGGCTTTGCGCAACCCGCGATCGGCCGAGATGGCCGATTCCGAGGCCGACCGGCAGCTCACCTCGCTCGACGTGCGCGCGAAGAGCTTCGAACAGGAGATCCAGGAGCTCTCGGGAGGCAACCAGCAGAAGGGGATCATCGCGCGCTGGCTGGCGCGCGATCCAAAAATCCTCATCTTCGCCGAGCCGACACGCGGGATCGATGTCGCCGCCAAGGCCGCGATCTACCGCATCATGCGCGCCCTTGCTGATCGCGGGCGGGCCATCGTCATGATCTCGTCCGACCTCCTGGAGATCGTCGGCGTCAGCGACCGCATCGTGGTGATGCGCGACGGGCGGATCGCCGGCGTCTGCCCAAGCGGCTCCTCGGAGGAGGCGGTGATGGAGCTGGCGCTCGGGCACGCCGCCACCGGGACGGAGCGAGCATGAGCGCTGTGGCGGTGGAGGACGCCGCGCCGCTGCGGCGCCGGGGATCGCTGCCGATCCCGCTCATTCTCCTCGCCGGCTCGGCGGCCCTCTATGTCGCGACGGCGCTTCTGTCGGAGCAGCCCGCCGCGCTGACGGGCGAAGGGATCATCGGCCTCCTGCAGCGCATGGTCGGTCTCGGCATCGTGGCGATCGGGCAGACCTTTGTCGTCCTTGTCGGCTCCATCGACCTCTCCGTCGCCAACCTGATCAGCGTCGCCGCGGTGCTCGCGTCGTTCATCATGCAGGGCGACACGGCCATGATCGCGCCGGCCGTCATCGCGGTGCTGCTGATCTCGGCCCTGGTCGGCGTCGTGAACGGGCTCGTGGTCACGCAGCTGCAGGTGAACCCGCTGATCGCGACACTCGGCGTCGGCTTGATCCTGCAGGGGCTGCTCTCGGCCAGCTTCGACAATTTCGCCGGCTCGGTGCCGGAATCCTTCCAGGTCGCCGCCTATGGCGGTGTGGGTGGGATGCCTTACTCCGTGCTCGGCCTCGGAATCCTCGCAATCGCCGCCTGGGGGACCCTGCGCAACACCCGGTTCGGGGCGCATATCTACGCCACTGGAGGCAACCGGCAGGGCGCACGTCTGGCGGGCGTTCGCACCGACCGGGTCATCGTTTCGGCGCACGTGATCTGCAGCCTCACCGCGGGCCTGACCGGCCTCTACCTCGCCAGCCGGCTGCGCTCGGGCGCGCCATGGGTCGGGCGGGACGGGGTCTACGATCTGGAATCGATCGCCGTCGTGGTGATCGGCGGCACCCTCCTGTCCGGCGGAAGGGGCGGCGTCTGGGGGACGCTCGCCGGCGTCTTCCTGTTCGCCACATTGGACGCCGTGTTCAACATGACCGGCGTCGACGCTTTCGCCAAACAGGTGCTGCGCGGCGCCATCGTCGTGGCGGCGGTGGCGGTCTACGCCTTCCGCAACAAGGCGCATGTGGCATGACAGACGTGGCGCACCCCTTGCGCAGGCGCGCATCGGCGCTGGCGCTTGGCGTCAATGTCGGCCTCCTCGTCTTCATCGCCCTCTACGCGGCGATCGCCGTGATGCAGCCGAACTACCTGGAGGTCGCCGGCTTCACCAATTTCCTGCGCCGCGCCGCACCGCTCGCGGTCCTCGCCTGCGGCCAGCTTTTCGTCGTGGTGGCGGGCGGCTTCGACCTGTCGATGGGCGCGCTGGTCACGCTGACGGTGCTCGGCGGCTCCATGCTGACGGCCGGCGACCCCGACGCGACCTGGTGGGTGATCCCTGTGCTCTACGGGATCGGCCTCCTGGTCGGCACGATCAACGGCCTGGTCGTCAGCTATCTCAAGGTCCCGTCGATCATCGCCACGCTCGGCATGCTGCTGTCGCTGAATGGCGTCGCCTATATGTGGACGGGCGGCTCGCCGCGCGGCGCCTTGCCGGAAAATTTCCGCCTCTTCGGGCGCTTCGTGTTCCGCGACGTTCCCGGCCTCGGCGTGTTGCCGCTTGCCGTGCTGGTTCTCCTCGTCGTCGTGGCGCTCGCCGCCTGGCTCCTGCATCGGACTGCTTTCGGCCGCCGCGTCTTCGCCGTCGGCGACAATCCGCGCGCGGCGGAGCTTGCCGGCGTGCAGGTGAACGCCGTCCGCATCTCCGTCTTCATCCTGTCGGCGCTCTTCGCCGTTACCGGCGGCATCATGCTGGGCGGCTTCGCCGGCGTGTCGATGAGCGTCGGCGACGGGCTGGAGCTGCAGGCGATTGCCGCCTGCGTGATCGGCGGGGCGCTGCTGCTCGGCGGGCGGGGCAGCATGTTGGGCGTGGTCGCCGGCGCGCTCAGCCTTTATGCTCTGTTCACGCTACTGAACCTCCTCGGCATGCCGCAGCCCATCCGCGACACGGCGCAGGGGATCATCCTGATCGCCGCGGTCGCGGTCGGCGCCTTGCGCCGACGGCGCGCTTGAGCGTGGGATTGGAGGGCTTCGGGCCGCTTGGGCTCCGAAAAACGCCGTTGAAGCGGCTGAACAGACTGAAGGAAAGGAATTCACACATGAGAGCAATGATCACAATCGCCGCGACGGCGACGCTCCTGGCGTCGACCGCCGCGATGGCGCAAAGCTTCGACGACCCGGCGGAATATGCCAGCCAGACGGAGCTCCTCGCCGTGCAGCCGCAGGGCCCCGAGGGCAAGCCCTGGGAGCAGAATCTCGGCGGACAGGAGGTCGACACATCGCAGTACAAGAAGGACGGCCCGTACCGGATCTGCTTCTCCAACGCCGGCGTCAACAATCCCTGGCGCGTGGTGGGCTTCACCAACATGCAGGCCGAGGTGGACCTGCACAAGGACGAGATCGCCTCGTTCACCCATGCCGACGCCGAGGGCAAGGACGACAAGCAGATCTCCGACGTCAACGCCTTCGTGGCGAGCGGCCAGTGCGACGTCCTGATCGTCTCGCCGAACACCACGGCGGCGCTGACGCCGGCCGTCGAGCAGGCCTGCGCCGAGCTGCCGGTGATCGTGTTCGACCGCGGCGTCAACACCGACTGCCCGGTCACTTTCATCAATCCCGTCGGCGGCTACGGCTGGGGCGTGCAGACGGCGAACTTCATCGCCGACAACCTGCCGGAGGGCGGCAAGGTGCTGGGCTTGCGCATCCTGCCGGGCGTCGACGTGCTGGAGACCCGCTGGTCGGCCGCCAAGCGCGTCTTCGACGAGCGCGGCGTCAACGTGGTGGGCGCCGAGTTCACCGACGGCGACAACGCCAAGACCAAGTCGATCGTGGAGGATTACATCAACCGCGAGGGCAAGATCGACGCGATCTGGATGGACGCTGGCGCCACCGCCGTCGCCGCGCTGGAGGCGTTCGAGGACGCCGGCCAGGACTACCCCGTCATCACCGGCGAGGACCAGGAAGACTTCCTGCAGAAATGGAAGGCGGAGGGGCTCACGGCGCTAGGCCCGACCTACCCGACGTATCAATGGCGTACCCCGATCATCGCGGCTCTCCGCACCCTGAAGGGCGAGCCGGTGATCGGGCCGACCTGGAAGTTGCCGCAGCCGGCGATCACCCAGGAGACGCTCGACCAGTATGTCGACGCCAAGATGCCGTCGCTGCATTACGCGCTGTGCGGCTGCGAGGACATGCCCGGCTACCCCGAGCGCTGGGGCGGCTCCAAGTAAACCGTCATCGGCTCCGGGCCGGGGCATATACCCCGGCCCGGACTTGCGTTACGCATGGATTGACCAAGAACAAATCGACAGGGAGGAATGCCAGATGCTGAC
>JACCSN010000486.1 GCA_013812985.1 Hyphomicrobiales bacterium
TTCCACGGCGAATGGAACTACACCCTCAGCCCAAACCCGCCCGCTCCGAAGCGATAGCTCTCGGACGGACCCTTAGGGCTTGTCCCGCTTCCAGGAACTGACTCGCGCAGCGCACCCGAGAGACTAATTGGGTTCAGATCCTCGTGGCTGCCATTCCTGTGTGATGAACGCCTAAACATTCACCGAAACGGAGACCTAGCCAAGAGGCACTGTTGCGGCGCGGAAACTGCGCTCTGTCAGAGCCATTTTTTTTACTGCTATTTATCCATGTATGAATATAAGCCGACGGAAAGGCTAAGATTAGTAGCATTTTTCTAGACACCCGTTTGTTTCTCCTGGCGAGATTCCAGAAAAGCAAACGGAGCTGCGCCAATGTTCTCACAATCCATTCGGGTTTTCTCAGTTGCGGGCCTTGCCGCCTCACTTGTGCTTGGCGGCTTTAGCGCTGTCGGCGCGGAGACCCTGCGTATGGGCGGCACGGGATCTGGCCTGGAACTTCTGCGCACGCTCGGGAATGCTTACACGTTGGAGCACCCGGAGGTGACGGTGGAAATCGTGCCAAGTCTTGGCACGAGCGGGGGTCTAAGCGCGCTGGCGGACAGGATCATTGACCTTGCGGTCTCCGCGCGCCCGCTGAAGCCGGAGGAGGCGGAAAAGGGCCTAAAGGAGGTCACTTCGGCTCGCACGCCTTTCCTCCTCGTTACGTCCCGAGATGACCCCGATCGTTTCAGAGCAGCCGATGTGGCACCCATTTTCGGGGAGCCCGAGCCCACTTGGGCCAACGGTGACCCCCTCCGGGTCGTCCTCCGCCCGGAAAGCGAGGCCGATAGCCGGCTGCTGCAAGAGTTTTTCCCCGGCATGCCCGAGGCGATTCAGAAGGCGCGGTCTCGACCCGAGATTCCTGTGGCCGCAACCGACCAAGACAATGCGAAGATAGCGGAGAGATCGAGGGCTCTCTCACCGGCGCTACACTCGTGCAGATCAAGACAGAGGACCTCGCGCTTCGATCCATCCCGATCGACGGCGTTGAACCCACCTTGGCGAACTTGGAGTCCGGCCGTTATCCCTACAGCAAGGTTCTGCATTTCGTCATCTCGGACAAACCCAGCCCGGCAACAAATGGATTTGCAAAGTTCCTGTCCTCGGAAGAAGCCGCCCCGCTCATGCGCGAGTCCGGTATTCTACCGGCGGGGCAATAGGCCGCTAGATGACGACCCGCATCAAGTCGGTCATCAAGATCACGGGACTGACGATTGCGGTCGTCGTCGGCATCGGCGTGCCGCTCGGCTATGGCCTGGAAGAGTTCAATGAGGCACGCGAGCACGTCTTCGAGGAGGCCGAGAGAAGCGCCGAGCGCGTCGCTGAATACGCCTACGGAATCGGCCCGCTCTGGTCCTACACCGTGCCGCGGCTGGAGGAGATTCTCGCGACCGCAATCAACGATCCTCACGAAGGCCGTCGAACAATCCTGAACGATAAGGGCGCGGTCATATTGCAGCAGGACCTGAGTGTCAGGACGCCGAGCCTCTCGCGGCGCGCGCCGATACGCATTGGCGAAAAAGCGATTGGGTGGGTCGAAGCGGAAGAAAGTTTGTGGCCGCTCCTGGAGGAGATCGGGCTGCTCGCTCTTGTTTGTGCAGTATTGGGGATCGCGGCGTTCTTTGGCTGCCGCGTGCTGCCCCTACGAGTGCTGGATCGCACCTTTGCCAGACTGGAAGCACGCACCAACGAATTGAGAGAGCAACACCTCATCATCGATGCGGCGCTGAACAACATGTCGCAAGGCTTGTGCATGTTCGACGCCGAGATGCGTCTCGTCATCTGCAACAAGCGTTACGCGGCCCTCTACAATCTCCCGGAGGAACTGACAAAATCTGGAACACCGCTGACCGATATTCTCGACCATCGGATCGCGACGGGTCATTACGGAGGCACCGCGGAACAGTATAGACGGAGCCGCCTGGCTGGTGCCACATCCAAAGAGCAGCATGTCGAAATCGTCGCGCAGTCAGACGGGCGAACCATCGAAATATTGCACGATCCACTTCCGGGCGGCGGCTGGGTCGCGACCCACGAAGACATCACCGAGCGCCGCCGCGCCGAAGCGCGAATAGCGTATCTCGCAACTCACGATGCGCTCACCGATTTGCCGAACCGCGTTCTCCTGCGGGAGAAGCTCGACGCTGCGCTTGCAGGCCTGGAGAAAGGTGATGGCTTCGCGGTGCCCTGCCTCGATCTCGACCGCTTCAAGGATGTGAACGACACGCTCGGGCATTCCTTTGGCGATGAGTTGCTTAAGCAGGTTGCCGAGCGGCTCCTTGACACGGTTCGCGAAGAGAACGTCGTGGCGCGGCTTGGTGGCGACGAGTTTGCAATTAGGGCGCCTCGAACAATCACGAGGTTCGGCGTTTTGATCGACATTGTGGGCCATTGCCTGGCGGTTGATCCTCTGAGCGAGGCGTCTGGGGTCACCGCGACGGGGCGGTGGGCGCGATTGCGGCTG
>JACCSN010000499.1 GCA_013812985.1 Hyphomicrobiales bacterium
ACCGGCAAGAGCCTCGCCGTGCAGAGCCCGATGCTGTTCTTCGGCCAGGAGCGGCAGGTCGCCGAGGACGCGGTCGCCGGCGACGTGATCGGCATCCCCAATCACGGCACCTTGCGGGTTGGCGATACGCTCGCCGAGGATTCCGGCATCCGCTTCACCGGGCTCCCCGCCTTCGCGCCGGAAGTGCTCCGCCGCGTGCTGCACGGCGATTCCGGCAAGGTGAAGCAGGTCCGCCAGGCGCTGGAGGATCTCGCCGAGGAGGGGCTGGTGCAGGTGTTCCGGCCGCTGCTCGGCGGCTACTGGATCGTCGGCGTGGTCGGCGTGCTCCAGCTCGACGTGCTGAAATCGCGCATCGCCGGCGAGTATGGCGCGCCGATCGAGCTGGAATCGGTGCCGTTCCAGACGGCGCGCTGGGTGATCTCGAAGGGGAGCGACGCGGCGCTGGAAAGCTTCAAGGCGGAGAACCGCTCCGCGCTCGCCGAGGATCGAGACGGGAGGCTGGTGTTTCTGGCGCGCAATGCCTGGGAGCTGGACAACATTGCCAAGCGCTATCCCGAAATGAGCTTTCGGGATACGTGTGAGCTGAGCTGAGAAGCGCGCTAATGTGGTCTATCGCAATAGATTAGAACGCCTTGGCCAAACCGGCCTGTTTCAGTGTCTCATTCGCCAAATGTCGCGACATGATTTTGCTGTCGACGGTCACCCCGCGCTTTCGGATCGGACTCCACCAGACTTCGTGATCGCCATGTCCTTGCCGCACCAGTTCGCATCCGGCTTCGCGCAATAGCCGGCGGACCTCCCTGGTATAGCTCTTCACGCCGCAACCGGCAGCCTGACGCGTGCGCTAGCATGTGCGATGATTTCGAGCGAGATCTCCGATCCGACCTGGATGTCATCACCGAAGCTGAAGCCGTTGACCTCGAACAAGTCCATCACCATGCCAGGAAGACGTTTTACAAGCGCCTCGATGGTGTCGGCTTCCGCCGCTAACCCCGGGATATCGCCGCCGGTCGTGAACCAAACGCCTGCCTCATCGTCGTACGATACCCTGACGATCATTAGCCGATTGTCCATTTGTGCTCCAGTCAGATGGGTTCCAGCCCATGCTAATCCGCCACGCTTGCCGTCACAACGATTGCGGTTCAGCAGTCCGGGCGATCTCAGTGGCGAGGTGAATCGCCCGCCAGGGCCGCATCAAACACATGCAGGGCTCCCCCTTTCGTCAGCCGCACCGGATTCCCTCCGGCGGTCGGGTCAACGAGCGCCATTTCGGCGATGAGCTCGCGTTTCGATCCGTCCACCTTCAGGCCCTGCAGCGTGTGCGGAACGCCGATTTCGGCGCGCAGGTCGATCACCGCGCGAAGAAAGCCATCGAAGCCGCCGGAAATAGCGAGATAGGCGGCGGCGCGCGCGATCTTCGCGTCGATGGCGTGGCGGTTGAACGCCAGCACGTATGGCATGAACACCCCGTTGGTCATGCCGTGATGCGTGTCGTAAAGCGCTCCGACCGGGTGCGACAACGCGTGAATGGCGCCGAGCCCTTTTTGGAAGGCGGCAGCGCCCATCGCCGCGGCGCTCATCATATGCGCGCGAGCCTCCAGATCGGCGCCGTTCTTCACCGCTTTGGGCAGGTTCTCGAAGACCAGCCGCATGCCTTCCAGCGCTATGCCGGCCGCCATGGGATGGTAGAAATCTGCGCAATAGGCCTCCAGGCAATGCGCCAGGGCGTCCATTCCGGTGCCGGCAGTGATGGCGGGCGGCATGCCGACGGTGAGCTCCGGATCGGCGATGACCACCTTCGGCATCATCTTGGGGTGGAAGATCACCTTCTTGGTGCGGCTCCGCTCGTCAGTGAGGACGCCGCCGCGGCCGACCTCCGAGCCCGTCCCGGCGGTGGTCGGCACGGCAACGATTGGGGCGATAGCCTCGGCATCGGCGCGGGTCCACCAATCGCCGATATCCTCGAAATCCCAGACCGGCCGGCTCTGCCCGGCCATGAAGGCCACAAGCTTGCCCATGTCGAGCCCCGAGCCACCGCCGAAGGCGACGACGCCGTCATGCCCGCCGGAGCGGAACGCCTCGATTCCGGCGAGGAGGTTCAGTGCCACTGGATTGGGCTTCACGTCCGCGAACAGCCGCGCCTGCAGCCCGGACTTTTCCAGAATGGCAAGCGCGCGCTTGGTGATCTCAAGCTTCGCCAGCCCGAGATCGGTGACGAGGAGCGGCCTCGATATGCCGGCGGCGCGGCAGGCGTCCGGAAGCTCGCTGATCCGCCCCGCCCCGAACCGCACCGCTGTCGGATAGCTCCAATTGGCGATGAGAGCTTCCATTTTTTGTCCTTCCGCTGCAGTTGATGTCAGCGCCGCCGGCTTGAAAGCCGGGCTTCCATCAAGCGGTCGAAGCATGCTTGCGGAGACATCGGCAGCGCTGCACGCCCGCGAGCGGCGAGCAACCGACCTCCCAAGCGGTGATAGGGACCACAAGGATCGAATGACCCTGGTCGCCCGCTTCGTCAAGCACTGAGACGGCCGTGTCGGAGAGTTCCAAGCGAGCCGAAATCCAGATCGCGGCGCCCGAGAAGCGATGGCTTTCGGACGCGAGCTCGTCTAAAATCGATGCTATCCGCGGCGCCGGGACCAGCCGATGCGATTGACCAAACAGACCAGCTACGCGCTCCGCATCCTGCTTCATTGCGCGCTCCGACCCGACGAGCAGGTCAAGGCGGCCGATATCGCGAAGAACACGAACATCACGGAATTCAACATCCTGAAGATCATCCCGCTGCTCGTCCAAGGCGGCTTCGTCCGGACGACGCGGGGGCGGCGCGGCGGGTTGCGATTGGCCCGCCCGGCTTCGGAGATCCGCATCGGCGACATCGTTCGCTTGACCGAAGAGACGCATATTCAGGCCGTTTGTTTCGGCCAGCTGCAGGAAAGCTGCGCGATCCTGCCGGCAGCGCCGATCAACCGGATATTCGGCAGCGCAGTGGAAGCGTTCATCGAGGTGCTGGACCAGCATAACCTTCAGGAGCTGGTGTCGGCTCGCCCGCTTGGGCGGTTGGGCCGTGCCTCCGCCGCGTTCCTGGCGCCGACCTCAGGTCAACGGCAGTTTGCGGCGGACACTGGCCGGGACTGATGTTCGAGCCGTCCGAAGTTCTCAGGCGCGAGCCTTTGCCGCGGATACAAGCTCCGCGATCGTGCGCTCAAAGAGCGGCCAACCGCCGAAGGCGACGCCGAGCCGCTTCAGTCCGTCGCAATCCATGACGTTCTTGGGCGCTGGGCACTCGTCCGGCAGCGGACCGGATGCGCCGCCGATACGGTGGACCAGCTGGACGATATCGCGTGTCGACACCGCGACATCGCTGCAATTGAACATACGGCCGGCAACCTGGCCTGTTTCCGCCCGCAGAATCCGCCAGACGGATTCGGCCACATCGCGACCGTGCACTTCCGTACCGGAGCGCGCCGGCACGGCTTCTCCACGCAGCGCGCAGCCGACCAGGTCGAACCATTTGCTCTTGCTGGCCGGGAACACCAGGCCGTAGACTCCGGTCGGGCGAAGAGCGGCGATCGGCCACCCTTCCGCGAGACCCCAGCTCTGCACGAAAGCTTCGACCGCGGCCTTGGCCGCTCCGTAATTGGAATCGGGACGGACGCAATCGTCGTCCGAAATCTTGCCAGCGCCTGCCCAACCCCCGAACACGGCGCGACTGGAAATGAAGACGCAGCGCCTGACGCCGGCCGCGCGACCGGTTGCCAGAAGGGCCAGGCTTGCACCGACATTGGTCTTGAGAAAATGCGCGAGGTCTTCCCCCTCGCCGCCTCGATAGCGGCCCGGCAGATGGTCCAGGGCGGAATGGACAAGCATGTCGGCCCCGGCGACAAGCTTTGCAACGGAGGCGGGCGACTGGAGGTCCCCTTCGATCCATTCGACCGCGCTTGGCAGGCCGCCGATGTCGGAACCCGGCCGCCGCCAGGCGCGGACCGCGACGCCTTCCTCGACCAGCTTCTCCACGATGAACCGGCCAACCAGCCCGGTCGCGCCGGTCACCGCGGCTGTCACGCACGCAGATCCTGGCCGAGCTGAGCCGGCGCCACCGGCAGGTCCTGGGGGGGCGAGTGGCCTTCGAACATGCGCCACCAGAGATCGATCACCGGCTGCAGCAGATGGCGTTTCGGATTCTGCGCGGCCCAGGGCTTCTCGTATTGGTAATGCACGATCTTGATGCTCTTC
>JACCSN010000518.1 GCA_013812985.1 Hyphomicrobiales bacterium
ACGGCGATCGAGCCGGTCACGGCGAGGTGGCTGATCACCGCCTTCAGGAGCCGGAACAGCCCCAGCGCGCCGGGCCGCCCGCCATAGACCTCCGCCAGCCGGCGGATGAGCCGGACCGCTTCCCACAAGACGAAGAGCACGTCGACGAAGGCGCGCGGGCTGACCGCGGTAACGACGGAGACACGCCGCGCCGCCGCCGACGCCAGCACCTTGGCGCGGGCGTCGAGCTCGGCGAGCAGATCGCGCTCGGCAAGCACAAGCAAGTCGCGGCCGTCGATGATCTCGCCGAGATGGGCGCCGACCAGCCGGCGGGCTTTCGCCGTATCGGCTCGGTTGCTGTACAGCGCAAGGAGCGCGCGCACGGAAGCGACGGCGGCGTCGCGGTCGTTGCGGAGCGCGGCGTCGTCGCTCTCCAGACGCAATCGCGCGATGTGCTTCAGGCGGAACAGGCCCGCGAGTTCGCGTCCGACGAGGGCCAGCACGGCCAGCACGAACAGGGCGATCAGCGCCAGGCCGAGCCAGCCCAGCCAATCGGCGCGGGCGAACAGGTCGCGCAGCAGCGAATCCAGCGCGACGCCAACAGCCAACGAGAGCAAAGCCGCGCCCGTGGACAGCGCCAGCGCGCCCCAGCGGACGCCGCGCCGGCGCGGATGGGCGATCGCCTCGACGGCCTTGTGCGCCCCGGCAGCCTCCGGCTCCAGCGCCTCGATCGCCGCGTCCTCGACCGGCTCCACGGCCGGATCGTCCAGCCGGAAGGCGCCCGGCAACCGCGGCTCCGTCCGGACCGCGCTCATCTCAGCTTGTCCCCGATAAGATACTGGAGCGTCTGGTCGAGGCGGATATGCGGCAGCGACAAGGTCACGCCCTCCGCGGTGCGTTCCAGGAGCGGCGGCCGAAAACGCAGGAACCGGAGCGCAAGCGCCTCGGCACGGTCCTCAACCGAAACATCCGGCTCTTCGAATATTGTTTCCGGATCCTTCGGCAAGTCGCCGGGAAAAAATGCGATTTCCGTCTCGCCGTCATAGGTCTCGCTGCCGACCTTCTCGCCCGCGATAGGCACGCCGGAGATCGCCGGCAGCTTGTCGCCGCCGCGCGTCACCGTCACCTCCCGCGTGGCGCGGACGGCGGCGAGCGGCACGACGCGCACCTCCGCGCCGGCGAACTGGGCGCGCTCCGCCGCCCGCCGCGTCAGCCGCTGCAGGAGCTTGGCCAGGTTGTCATGGTCGGAATGGTGGACATGGTCCGCCTTGGTCGCGGCGAACAGGATGCGGTCGATGCGGCGGGTGAGGATGGAGCGCAGCCAGCTGGCGCGCCCCGGCCGGAAGGCGGACAGGACATCGGCCAGCGCGGTTTCCAGATCGCGAAGCGCCGCCGGCCCGGCGTTCAGCGCGGCGAGGGTGTCGACCAGGACGATCTGCCGGTCAAGCCTGGCAAAATGATCGCGGAAAAACGGCTTCACCACGTGCGTCTTGTAGGCTTCGTAGCGCCGCTCCATCATCGCGGCGAGCGTCTCCCTGCCGCCCTGGTGGTCGGCCGCCAAATCGAGAGGCGCGAAGGTGAGGGCGGGGGAGCCCTCCAGGTCGCCGGGCATCAGGAAGCGCCCCGGCGGCAGCATGGAAAGCGCGTGCTCGTCGGCGCGGGCGGCGCGGAGGTAGCGGGTGAACGCGTCGGCGAGCGCGCGCGCCACATCCTCATCCGCCGGGCCGGCCGGATCGGCCTTCCCCCGCGCATCGTGCCAATCGGCGGCGAGAGCGGCGCGCTGCGGCTCCCGCGACAGCGCAAGCGCCTCCGCCGACCAATCCGCGTAGGTTTTTCGCATGAGCGCCAGGTCGAGCAGCCATTCGCCGGGGTAATCGACGATGTCGAGATTGAGCCGGCCACGGCCGAGCGTGCGCTTCAAGGTCCGGGCGGATTCGTATTCGATGACGATTCTGAGCTCGCTGATGCGGCGCGTCGAGCGCGGCCACACCCGCTTGTCGACGAGGTCGCGCACATGCGCCTCGTAATCGAAGCGCGGCACGTCGTCGTCCGGCTGCGGCATCAGCCGCGCTTCCACGAGCCGCCCTTGCGCGAAGGCCTCGAAGAGCGGCAGCCGCCCGCCATGGATGAGGTTATGGACGAGCGCGGTGATGAAAACCGTCTTGCCCGCCCGGGACAGCCCGGTGACGCCGAGCCGCACCGTCGGCGTGCCGCCGCCGAAGACCGTGTCGAGCGCATTGTCGACGGCGATCCTCGCCTCGTCCGTGATCGTCGCAATGGCCGGCAATCCGCTCTCCCCCGCGCCCATATGGGAGAGAAGCGCGCGGCCTTAAAGGCCGGCTACCCCTCGCTCTCGTCTTCGCCCGTCGTAAGAAAGCCCGCAAGCACCGCCGCGCCCGGCCTCAAATCAGCCCAGGCGCCCTCGAAATCGAGGATGGCGAGAGCCGCGGTCGGGAAGCGTGTGGCCATGCTGGTCGCCGCCGCGCTGTCCGGCTCGGCGGCCAGCGCGACCGCGGTCGCCTGGATCGTCGGATTATGGCCGATGAGAAGGAGCGAAGGCGCCTCGCCGCCTTCGGCGCGAAGGATGTCCAGATACGTATCGCCCGCTTCATAAAGCTCGCGCAGGAACCGCATCTCCGGCTCGTCGCCGGTCGCCGCCTGAACCGCGTCCCAGGTCTCGCGCGTCCGCTGGGATGTCGAACAGAGGACGAGGTCGATCGCCTTCCGGCGTTCGGCGAGGGCGCGGCCGGCATCGGCGGCGGCGTTCCGCCCGCGCTTGGAAAGCTGGCGGTCGTGATCGCCTTTGCCCCCCTTTCCGGAGCGCTCGGCCTTGGCGTGTCTGAGAAGCAGAAGTCGCGGCATGTAGCCTGCGTAACGGGCCGCCATCGAACTCGCAAGTCCAGAGCTTGCAGCGTATGAAACAATGCGGGTTTAACCTATCTAGGCGCTCATGAACGCACGATTGAAAGAATTGCTGGACCGGGCCGCGGGCTGGCCGGAGCAGGCGCAATTCGACCTGTTGCAAGCAGGCTTGGAGATCGAAGCGGAGCAGGGCGCCTATCGGGCGACCGCCGGCGAGCTGAGATCGATCGATGAAGCGTTGAAGCAGGTGAAGCGTGGGGAGCTCGCCTCCGCCGAGGAGGTCGAAGCAGCCTTCGCCAAATTTCGCCGGGCATGAAGGTTGAGTAATTCAGGCGCGCGCTTGCCGACCTGGATGAGATTTCCGCTTACTACTTGGTCAATGCGAGCCCGGAAGTCGCTTCCCGCATCGAGGAGCGCGTTCGGACCGTGATCCTGCGGATCAGCAACGCGCCGGAGAGCGCTCGATCGGTCGAGCAAAGGCCGAGCGGACGGGTTGTGCCGCTCGGACGCTACCCATTCCAGCTGTTCTATCGGGTCGATGCCGACGGAATAACGGTCTTGCACATCCGGCATAGCTCGCGCCGGCCCTGGGTGTCTGGATATTGAATCCTTTTTCCATTGTCCGGCTAATACCTAAAGCCCGGGTCCGGGAATCTCGTCCGCCGCCGGCTCCCAAAGCTCGATCGGGTTGCCTTCCGGATCGTGGATGCGCGCGAACCTGCCGACCTCGGAATCCCATTCCGACCGGGTCTCCGCCGCGATGCCGGCCGCCCTGAGCTGCCGGAGCATGGCGTCGAGGTCCCGCACCCGGAAATTGATCATCCATTGCTGCTCCGGCCGGCTGAAATAATCCGTGCTTTCGCGGAACGGCGCGAACACGGTCGGCCCCGCCTCCTGCCGCCAGACCGCGTCGTCGACGTCGATGCCGAGGTGGGTCGCGTACCAGCAGCTCAAGGTTTTCGGATCGCGGGCCCGGAAGAACATTCCGCCGATGCCGGTGACTTTTTCCAAGCAGGCTCTCCCCTTTCCATGGAGGCAAGCATACAGCTACTGGGATCGCGAGGAACCCACGCGCGTCGCGCCCCGTTCAAAGGTGGCTTACGTTTTCGAGGTTCTTCTTGGCGCCGCCGCCCACGCCTTCCTTGATCGACGCTTCCGAAACGGCGCCGGCCCCGGCATCTGCCAGCGCCCACGGTTTCTACGCCGGCGCACTCGAGATACTTTGCGCCAGCGGCATCCCGTTCCTGATCGCCGGCACTTATGCGCTGAACGCCTATACGGGGCTTCGCCGCCAGACCAAGGACATCGACGTCTTCTGCAAGCCGGGCGATTACCCCAGAATCCTGCATCTGTTCCAGGAGCAGGGTTACACGCCGGAGATCGAGGACGAACGCTGGATCGCCAAGGTCCGCCAGGGCGCGGACTTCTTCGACGTGATCTTCAATTCCACTGCCGGCGTGACGCCGGTCAGCGACGCCTGGTTCACCGAAGAGCGCGAGGCCGAGATTTTCGGCCATACGGTGCGCATCCTGCCGCCGACCGAGTTCGTCTGGTCGAAAGCCTTCGTGCAGAACCGGGAGCGCTTTGACGGCGCCGATATCTGCCATGTGATGCTGAAGGAGCACGACAATATCGACTGGCGGCGCCTGCTCACTTACATGGAGCAATATTGGGAGGTGCTCCTCGTGCACATCCTGAACTTCCGCTTCGTCTACCCGACCGAGCGCCACCGCCTGCCGGCATGGCTGATGGACGAGCTCCTCGACCGGCTCAAGCTGCAGGACGGGCTGCCGGTGCCGCAGACCCGCATCTGCCGGGGCCGGATGTTCTCGCGGACCGATTACCTGATCGACGTCCAGGAATGGGGGTTCGCCGACATCGCCGGGGACGCGATCTGATGTCTGAGGGCACGGCTCGCCTTCGGGTCGCCGCGATCGGCGACCTGCATGTCGGTGACGCCGCACGGCATCCCTGCCGCGAGCTCTTCAGCGACATCGCGCAGAACGCCGACGTGCTGGCGCTCTGCGGCGACCTCACCAACCTCGGCTCGGTGAAGGAGGCGGAGATTCTGGCCGAGGATCTGGCCGGATGCCCGCTTCCCAAGGTGGGCGTTCTCGGCAACCATGATTATGAGTGCGATTGCGTCGAGAAGGTTTCCGAGATCCTGCGCCAGGCCGGGCTCCTTCTCCTGGAGGGGCAGGCGACCGAGATCGACGGCGTCTCCTTCGTCGGCGCGAAGGGCTTCGCCGGCGGCTTCGGCCGCTATCTGCTCAGCTCGTTCGGGGAGGCGGCCACCAAGGCCTTCGTCGCGGAAGGGGTGCAGGAGGCGCTCCGACTGGAGAACGCGATGCGCAGCGCCAAGTCGCACCGGGTGCTCGTCATCCTGCATTACGCGCCGATCGTCGACACCGTCCAGGGCGAACCGGTCGAGATCTTTCCGTTCCTCGGCTCGTCGCGTCTGGCGGAGACGATCGACCGGTTCCCGGTGAACGCGATCGTTCATGGCCACGCCCATCACGGCGCCTTCGAAGGCCGCACGCCGGGCGGCATCCCGGTTTTCAACGTGGCGATCCAGATCGCCAAGCCAGGCAACCGGCCGTATCACCTGCTGGAGCTTTAGGCTCGGCTCTCCACTTTGCAGAACTGTCATCCCGGAAGCCGCGCAGCGCCTGTCGGGACCCATAAACGCCGAGCTTCGCAAAGAATACACCTAGGTCCGCACCCACCTCCGGCACTTCGGAGTTTATGGATCCCGGCCTTGGCCTCGCGGCCAAACCGGGATGACAACACTGAAAATTCGCCGCTTCTCGCCTGATTGCCCCATGCGCCGGCTTACGGTTCCGCATCGGCCGGCCCGCGGCCCGAAACGGCCTCGACATAGCGCTCCACCGAGCGACGGACCGCCGCCTCGCCGCCCGCCATGATCTCCCGCTCCCCAAACGCCCCGTAAATCCGGTCGAAACGGTAGGGCGCGAGCCGGGCCGCGATCCTCTCGACCACGGGCTTGGAGAGCGGCGTCAGGTTCGGATAGCTCCGCATGAAGCTCACATGGCGCCGGTCCGGGAGGACCTGCAGCACGTCGCCCGAGAACAGCGCCCCGCGTCCTTCCGCCCCGTCCGCCCAGTGAAGCACGGTCCCGCCGGCGAAATGGCCGCCGCAGCGGATGAGGGTCATGCCGGGTTGGACCTCGCGGCTGTCGTCGTCCCAGAATACCAGGTTCCCGCCGGGATTGACCACCCATTCGCGGTCGGCGGCGTGCAGGTAAAC
>JACCSN010000871.1 GCA_013812985.1 Hyphomicrobiales bacterium
TGCTCGGCGCCGGGGGCGCGGCGAAGGCGCAGTGCCAGGGGGCGGAGGGGTTTCCGGCCTGGCTGGATGACTTCAAGAGCCAGGCGGCGGCGGCGGGGATTTCGGCCGGCGCGCTCGCCGAGCTGGATGGCGTGCGCTACGACCAGAAAGTCATCAATTCCGACCGCGCCCAGGCCGTCTTCTCCCAGAGCTTTCTGGAGTTCGCCGGCCGTATGGTGGCGCAATACCGGATGGACCAGGGCCGGCAGCTCCTGAAGAAATACAAGAGCACCTTCGACCGCATCGAAAGCGATTACGGCGTGCCCGGGCCGGTGCTCGTCGCCTTCTGGGGCCTGGAGACGGATTTCGGCGCCAATCTCGGCGACACGCCGACGCTCCGCGCGCTGGCGACGCTCGCCTACGACTGCCGCCGGCCGGAGATTTTCGGCGGCCATCTCCTGGCGGCGCTGCAGCTGCTCGACCGCGGCGACCTCGAGCCGGAGGACATGGTGGGCGCCTGGGCCGGCGAGCTCGGCCAGATGCAGTTCATCCCGACCGAATATCTGGAGAAGGCGGTCGATTACGACGGCGACGGCCGCCGCAACCTGGTGCGCAGCGTGCCCGACGTGCTCGCCTCATCCGCCAATCTGCTGCGGGAGCATGGCTGGCAGGCCGGGCAGCCCTGGCTGGAGGAAGTGAGCGTGCCGGCGGAGCTGCCGTGGGAACAGGCCGACCTCACGATCAGGCTGCCGCGCTCCGAATGGGCGGCGGCCGGCGTGACCCTGGCGGACGGAAGCGCCTTGCCGGCTGACGGCCTTGAAGCCTCGCTGCTGCTGCCGATGGGGCGCCGCGGGCCGGCCTTCCTCGCCTACCCGAACTTCAGCGTCTACACCGAGTGGAACAAGTCGCTGGTCTACGCCACCACCGCGGCCTATTTCGCCACGCGGCTCGCCGGCGCGCCAAAAGTGCGGGCCGGCGACGCCGAGGCGCTCTCGCGCAAGCAGATCATCGCTCTCCAGGAGCGGCTGCAGGCGCTGGGCTACGAAGTCGGCGGGGCGGACGGGACGCTCGGCGCGCAGACGCGGGCGGCGGTCAAGCAGGTGCAGCTGCAGCTCGGCCTGCCGGCGGATTCCTATCCGGACGCGGCGTTGCTGGCGGCGCTTTAGCGGTCGTAAGGGCGATGGCCGCGGCTGGGCCGCATGCGGGGCAGCCCGTCGTCGGAGGCGGCGCGCCGCTGGAGCGGGAGAGGCGGCGATGATCCTCGTCCACTGGCGCGGGGCGAGGGCGGCGAGCATGATGCCGCTCGCCGACGCGTTCGGCCGCGACGACATCGCCTATCTCGCCCCGCAAGCGACGGGGAATACCGGGTATCCGTATTCGTTCCTGTCGCCGATCGAGGCGAATGAGCCGGGGCTTTCCGCCGCGCTGTCGGTGCTCGCGGGACTTGTCGAGCGGCTGGGGCAAGACGGCTTCTCGCCGGAGCGGCTAGGCCTGCTCGGCTTCTCCCAGGGGGCCTCCCTGTCGACCGAGTTCGCGGCGCGCAACGCTCGGCGATACGGCTGCGTCGTCGGACTTCCGGCGGGCTCATCGGGCCGCCCCGCACGACGCGCGATGACGCCGGCTCGCTCGACGGGACGCCGGTGTTCCTTGGCTGCAGGGACGTCGACCCGCATATTCCGTTGGAGCGGGTGCGGGATACGCCGCTGTCCTTGCCGAAGTTTGCCGGCAACGTCCTCTATCCATTATTTATGCTTCTCTTCGCCTCGTCCAGAATGGCTCGGAAAAGCACCGTCTGCGTGTAGTGGGGACGAGCGCCGTTCGCGCCATCCTGGATACCGATCGATCGAACGAGGATAGAGATGGGCCAAGAAATGTTGGAGAAAGTCGCAGCGATCACCGGTGCTGCGTCGGGTATCGGCCTCGAATGTGCCAGGGCCTTGCTGGCCGCCGGCGCCCGCGTCGTGCTCATCGACCAGGCCGAGGAAAGGCTGAAGGATCTTTGTTCGGGCCTCGGTGCTCAAGCGATCCCTTTGGTGGTCAACCTGACCGATCCAAAGAGTGTGGCGGGCATGATGCCGCAGATCCTGGAAAAGGCCGGCCGACTCGATGTCTTCCATGCCAATGCGGGCTCTTACGTCGGGGGCGAAGTGATCGATGGCGATCCTGATGCTTGGGATCGCATGCTGAATCTGAACATCAACGCCGTGTTCCGATCCATCCACGCTGTTCTGCCGCACATGGTCGAGCGCAAGACCGGCGACATCATCGTTACCAGCTCGGTCGCCGGTCATGTTCCGGTTGTTTGGGAGCCGATCTATACTGCTTCAAAGCATGCGGTTCAGGCATTCGTCCATACGCTCAGGCGACAGGTTGCCAAACACGGTATCCGCGTCGGTGA
Organism: Hyphomicrobiales bacterium; assembly: GCA_013812985.1. The sequence goes on from JACCSN010000871.1 coordinate 2,378, forward strand.
AATCGCTCCCGGCCCTGTGGTGACGGCCCTGCTGAGCGACTGGCCGAAAGAGAAACTCGAGGAGGCGCTGGCGGCCGGGAGCTTGATCGAGCCGAAGGAAGTGGCAAGCGCCGTGCTGTTCATGCTCACCCGGCCAAGGAACGTCACGATCCGGGACCTCGTCATCCTGCCGCAGACTTTGGACATTTGACAAACGAACGCGCTCGGCCTGACGCTTCGGCGCCGACGTCACGATCAACCATCAGTCCGAAGTTGCTGTTGCTGCCGTGAAGGCGTGACGGAGGGCTCTTGCTGCGACGTATACATGGCGGCGACCGGCGCGCGGTCGGCGTGACGCAGGGCCTGCAGATGATCCAAAAGCTTGGCCGCTTCGTCGAGTTCTCGGTCTTTGGGCACGACACCCCCGCCAACTGGTCGATCACTGCGAGATCGTGACAGCTGCTGAACTACGAGTGGTAGCGGAGGAGGGACTCGAACCCCCGACACGCGGATTATGATTCCGCTGATTCTGTCTGAAATCGTTATGCTTTTTGACGCCATGTCGCGTCTGTGTCGCGTTCAGCTCAGAATGGCGCGTTCTGCTGCTGCCAGTTCCTCACTATCGTCACCCCTCGGAAACAGATGCCCATACACGTCCATCGTCATCGTGATGGTAGAGTGCCCCATCCGCTCCTGAACGACCTTTGGCGACAATTCGAGCCCGCCGGCATTCCTCGGGTTGATGCACCAGGACGCATAGAAATGCCGAAGCGCGTGCATCCCGGTGTATTTGGCCTTGCCGTCCTCCCCGATGATCCCGGCCGCGAGCTGAGGAGGGACGAGGCCACGGTTGATAATGTTCCCGAGCGATTCGACCTTGCTGCGGCCGTTGCCGAACACGAGGCCGCCGGCCGCCTGCAGCTTCCATTCCCTTAAGGCGTTGAGAACCATCGGAGTCAGGGGAACGGTGCGCTCCCCGGCTTCGGATTTGG
>JACCSN010000872.1 GCA_013812985.1 Hyphomicrobiales bacterium
GCCGCGCCGCATGGCTGGACAGCGCCGTCACGATCTCCCGCAGCGAGACCGCGCCGGCCATCTGACCATAGAGGAGGGCGATGAACTGCGCCTTCGTGGTCAGCGTCCGAACCCGCGCGTCGGCGTCGTGCTCGTCGACGAGCCGCTCGAACGCGGCCCAAGGGACCAGCTTCAAAAGCCCGTGCATGACGCTATTCTGATGCCGCATGGCGTTGACCCCCTTCTCGCGTCCCGAACACCTGCAAATGCTCGGAACCGAGTAGAATCAACGCCATGCGCCCTGTCCACCAAAACTCAACCGGACAGCAGTGGACTTGATCCTGCAATCCATTCCGTAACGCATGTGACAGGGCGGCCGCCACGGAATGGATGCCACGGTCAAGCCGTGGCATGACTACAATGAGGGTGCGTTCTACAATTCTCGATCACACAGCGTTGTTATCTGGGACCGCCGTCGCTAGCCGCTGTTGGCGCGCAGGAGGTCGTCGCGGGCTTTTTGCAAGTGCTCGCTGATGCGCGCGGCCGCCAGCTGCGCGTCGCGCTGATCGAGCGCTTTCAGGACCTGGCGATGCTGGCGGTTATATTCTGCGATCTCGACGGGCGTCAGGATCTGCTCCTTCATCGCGTCCCATTGGGCATGTAGCCGCACGTCGTTGATCTGTCGGCAGACATTGACGAGCAGCGGATTTCGCGAGGCGCGGGCGATCGCCAGGTGGAACTCGGAATCCCACCTGGAAAAGGCGTCCTTGTCGCCGGTCGAGGCTTCGGCCCGCGCCAAAATCGTTTCCAAGTCGTCGAAGTCGCGCCTCGTGGCGTTCAGCACGGCAAGCCGGGTCGTGTAGGGCTCGACGGCGAAGCGCGCCTCGATGAGCTGCAGCGGGCTGATCAGCTCGGCGACATCGCCGCCGGCCTGCTCGGGCGCGCCTGAGGAGATGGCGAATGTGCCGCTGCCCAGCCGGCGCGACACCAGCCCGGCGTTCTCCAACTGATCCAGGGCGCGGCGGACAGTCGAACGCGCGGCGCGGAAGGTGAGCGCCAGCTCCCGCTCGGGCGGCAGCTGGTCGCCGTGGCCATAGGTTCCGGTCTCGATGGCGCGCTTGAGATGCGCCGAGATGGCGCCGACGCCGCGGCCCGCCTTGGCGTGGCCGGCAAGCTCTCCGTCGGCTCGGCTGGTGACGCGCTGGTCTGTCAAAGGGCGTTCAGCTCCGGCTGGCGAATTGGACCTCGTGAGAGGCCCGATGGCAAGAAATTGGTTTACAATCGGTCCGTGACTATGCCCTGATACGGCTCGGAGATCGACAGGTTTATGTCGGTCGCCTGGCAGCCGCCGGCATGCAATCCCGGTTCAGCGAGGGGCGAACCTCAATGGCAATCCCGCAAGGCGTGAAATTCGCGGTGATCGGCGCCGGCATTCACGGCCTGAGCACGGCCTTTCACCTCGCCCAGATGCTGCGGGCGAGCGGGCGCGGTTCGGGCGCGGACATCCTGGTCGTCGACAAGACGGCGATCGCCGCCGGAGCGTCGGGCATCGCCTGCGGCGTGGTGCGCAACAACTATTTCCAGCCGGCGATGCGCGAGCTCATGGCGCAGTGCGTCGAGGTCTGGGAGAGCGACGCCGAGGCGTTCAGCTACCATCCGGTCGGCTACATGCAGATCAGCCCGGAATGCATGCGCGAGGACGTGGCCTCCATCTACGAGCAGCAACGGCGGATCGGCTACGATTCGGTGTTCATCGAAGGCGCCGACGCCTCGATGCGCTACATGAAGGGGCTGTTCGACGACTGGCAGGCGCAGGGCATCACCTCGGTGCTGCATGAGAAGAAGGGCGGCTACGCCAACAACAAGGCGAGCATGCACGGACTCGCGGCGAAGGCGGAGAACGAGGGGGTGCGCATCCTCGCCGGCGTCGAGGTGCTGGGCTTCGAGTTCGGCTCCAACTCGAACGCCGTGACGGCCATCGTGACGAACCAGGGCACGATCCCTTGCGAGCATGTCGTGGTCGGCGTCGGTCCCTGGGTGAACCAGATCTGGAACATGCTGGAGCTGCCCAAGCGGATCACGGTCAAGGGCCGCGACGGCCGGCTGCACGACGACGTGCCGATGTGGAAGTTCTGGTGCCTGGAGGAAGGCACGCTCGGCATCGACCCCAACCTGCACAAGACCAATGATGGCCGCTTCCCCCCGGTCATCCATGTCGACACTGACGCGCCGCTCTATTCCGATCTCGACGGCGCGCTCATCACCGACGAGCTTTGGGGCATCTACTACAAGCCCGACTTCAACTTCGGCGGCATCCAGGGCGGCGCTTCTCCCTACAAGGTCGAGCAGCACCCGGACGATGTCGCCGTCGATCCGTACGGCCCGGAATCGCCGGATTTCATCGTCGGCGAGAACTTCGTCAACATGTGGTGCTCGGCGCTGGCGCATTGCCAGAAGCGCTTCGAGGGCCATGTGCGGAGCTACAAGGCGGAGGAGAAATCCGGCGGGCTCGGCTGCTTCACGCCTGACAATTTTCCGGTGTTCGACACGTTTCGCGAGAACGTCACCATTATCGCCGATTCCAATCACGGCTATAAGATGATCGGCGTCGGCAAGCTCGTCGCGCAGGAGCTGATGGGGGAAAAGAGCGCGCTCCTGGAGCCGTTCCGCTTCTCGCGCTTCGAGCGGGGCGAACTGCATCCGACCTCGCATAGCCCGTTCCCGTGGAGCTGAGGCGCTTGCCTGAACTGGACAAATGCGCCCCATAGCCCTCATCCTGAGGAGGCCC
>JACCSN010000554.1 GCA_013812985.1 Hyphomicrobiales bacterium
CGTCGTCGGCCGGTCCAGTCGCGACGCATGCGACAGCGACACGCCGTCCCTGGCGAGCCCTCGCGCCAGTCCCTCGCCGAAGAAATCCGTTGAGATGCCGCCGACGAAGCCGACCGGCACGCCAAGCCGGCCGAGCGCCAGAGCGACGTTGTGGATGGAGCCGCCATTGGCTGGCCGGTAGGTAAGCCCACCGTCGCGGGCTTCGGTCGGGATGAAGTCGATCAGCGATTCGCCTTGGCAGAGGATCATGGATTGTCCCGGAAACGCCCGCTTGTGAGCCGTGTCGCGGCCGCTACGGGTCCGCCCTGACGCGCCAGACGGTGTCGCCTGCGTCGTCGGCGACGAGCAGCGATCCGTCCGGGAGGAGGGCTACCCCTACCGGCCGGCCGTAGGCCTCGCCGCGCTCCGCGTCCGCGATGAATCCGGTCAGGAACGCTTCGGCAGGGCCACTTGGAAGCCCGTCGCGGAAGGGCACGAACGCAACCTGGTAGCCGGAGAAGCTTGACCGGTTCCAGGAGCCGCGCTGGCCCACGAAAGCGCCGCCCCGGTAACGCTCGGGGAAGGCGGCCCCGTCATAGAAGGCGAGGCCGAGCGATGCGGTGTGCGAGCCCATGGCATAATCCGGCGCGATCGCGCGGGCGACAAGGTCGGGGCGCTCGCCCTCGCGGCGCGGGTCCTCGTTCTGGCCGTAGTAGCTGTAGGGCCAGCCGTAGAAAGCGCCCTCGCGCACCGAGGTAATGTAGTCGGGCACGAGGTCGTCGCCGAGGCCGTCGCGCTCGTTCACCGCCGTCCACAAAGCGCCCGTCATGGGCTCCCAGTCCATGCCGTTCGGGTTTCGCAGACCGGAAGCGAAAAGTTTCTCGCCCGATCCGTCGGGATTAATTTCCAGAATGGCGGCGCGGCGTATCTCCTCGTCCGGTCCGTATTCGCCGGCATTGGAGGCGGACCCGACCGTTACGTAGAGCTTTCCGCCGTCTGAACTGGCAATGATGTTGCGGGTCCAATGATTGTTGTAGCCGCCGCCTGGCAGCTGCAGGATAAACTCGCCGGGATCGTCGATGCGCGTGGCGCCTTCCTCGTAGGGAAACCGCATGATCCCGTCGGTGTTGCCGACATAAAGCGTGTCGCCGACAAGCGTCATGCCGAACGGCTGGTTCAGGTTTTCAAGGAATGGCTCGCGCATCTCGGCCACGCCGTCGCCATCCGCGTCGCGCAGCAGAGTAATGCGGTTGGCGCTGACCCCGACCGAGCCGCCGGCAATCCCGCCCTCGCGGGACTCGGCGGAGCGGCTCGATTTCGGGTGCGATGTCGATTCGGCTACGAGCACGTCGCCGTTCGGCAGCACATGGAGCCAGCGCGGACTGTCGAGGTCCGCCGCGAAAGCCTGCACTTGGAAGCCCTGGGGCGCCGTCGGAGTGCGACCCTCCGGCCAGCCGATCACCTTCGAATATTTGGTTGCCGCCTCTGCCTCGTTGGGCGACGGCAGCTCCGGAGCCGGGCCGACGCCGGGCATGTCCCCGAGCGGCTGCTGGGCGAAAGCCGAGCTGGCAGGCATGAATGTCGTCGTCAGGGCGATGGCGGCGGCAAATCGCATGTGGCGCACGGGAAATGTCATCATGGCTCTATCCTCGAGGGGCTTCATGCCGACGACATAGGGAGCGCTATCGTCAAGTCCACGGATTGTTGCAACAGTCGGACGAACGAAACCTCGGAAGACTGACGATCTCGGCAATCCGGCGCGATTATTGTCAAGTGGCTGTATGGAAAGCGTCCTCGCGATGCCGCGACTCGCGATCTAAATGCAGAGCCGTCCTCGATCAGGCTCGCCGATCCCCCGGATCAAGTCCGGTGGCAGACTGATCGCGGAGACGCTGCCTGAATTCAAACTCTATGTGGGGGAGTTCCAGAGTCGGACGGCCAAGGATATGGCGCCACGGCGATCTCGTGCTCGCGCCGGCGCGCCTGTGCCAGGTCGTGAGCGGCTTGCAGCCGCAGCCATATGGCTGCGGTCCCTCCAAAAGCCTTTTCCAAGCGTATCGCCATCTCCGGCGAGATCGCGGATTTGCCATTGACGACATTGTTGAGCGCTTGGCGGGTCACTCCGAGCACCCGGGCGCCTTCGGCGACGGACAGCCGCAGCGGCTCCAAGCAATCATGCCTGACGGACAGCCCAGGATGGGGGGGATCGAGCATCGGCATGGACGCCTCCTTCAACGATAGTCCAAATAGTCCACCTCGAACACGTCGCCTCCCTCGAAGCGGAAGACGATACGCCAGTTTCCTGTGATCGATATCGACCAGAAGCCAGCAAGATCGCCGTGCAAGGCGTGCAACCGAAATCCGGGTAGGTCCATCTCGTCGATGGCGCGCAACGCGTCCAGCCGGGCCAGCACTCTCTGGACCTTAGCGAGCTGCTCAGCTCTGATCCGGCTTCGGTCACCCTGCTCGAACAGACGCCGCAGCCCCCGGTGTCGAAAGGAGCGGATCACAGGATGCTAAGCTAGAACTGACAAGCTAAGCTTGTCAATCCGAGCACGGCAGTTTCAGACCGAATAGTACATGTCGAACTCGACCGGGTGGGGCATCATCTCGTAGCGCATGTTCTCCGTCCATTTCAGCTCGATGTACGAGTTGATCTGGTCGTCGTCGAAGACGCCGCCGGCCTTGAGGAAGTCGCGGTCGGCGTCGAGGCTCCCCAAAGCTTCGCGGAGCGAGCCGCAGACGGTGGGGATTTCCTTCAGCTCCGCCGGCGGCAGGTCGTAGAGATCCTTGTCCATTGGGTCGCCCGGATGGATCTTGTTGCGGATGCCGTCGAGGCCGGCCATCAGCATCGCGGTGAAGGCAAGATAGGGGTTGGCGGTCGGATCGGGGAAGCGCACTTCCAGGCGCTTGGCCTTTGGCGAGCTCGTGTAGGGGATGCGGCAGGACGCCGAGCGGTTGCGCGCCGAATAGGCGAGCAGAACCGGCGCCTCGTAGCCCGGCACCAGCCGCTTGTAGGAATTCGTCGACGGGTTGGTGAGCGCGTTCAGCGCCTTCGCGTGCTTCAGGATGCCGCCGATGTAATAAAGGCACTCCTCCGACAGGTCGGCGTAGCGATTGCCGGCGAAGACCGGCTTGCCGTCCTTCCAGATCGACTGGTGCACATGCATGCCGGAGCCGTTATCGCCGAAGACCGGCTTCGGCATGAAGGTTACAGTCTTGCCGTACGCCTGCGCGGTCTGGTGGATGCAGTATTTGTAGAGCTGCATGCTGTCGCCGGCGTCGACCAGGGTCTGGAACTTGATGCCGAGCTCGTGTTGCGCGGAGGCGACCTCGTGGTGGTGCTTCTCCACGGGCACGCCCATCTGCGCCATGTACATGAGCATGTCGGAGCGCAGATCCTGCGCCGAATCGATTGGCGGCACGGGGAAATAGCCGCCCTTGGTGCGGACGCGATGGCCGAGATTGCCGCCCTC
>JACCSN010000570.1 GCA_013812985.1 Hyphomicrobiales bacterium
CCGAACTTCGTCCCGCCCGCCTGCCAGCCGCGCAATGTCTCCGCGTCGATCGTCGGCGGATGCCAGGCCGCCTCGGCCAGTTCGCCAAGCGTCTTGGACGGCACGTTGACGCCCTTGAAGAGCGTCAGCCCCGCCGCTTCCCAGCCCGGCGCGCCCCCGGCCACCATCGAAACGTTGAGATAACCAAGCCCCTCCAGCCGCCGCGCCGCCCGTCCCGCCATTCCGTCCCCGGCGTCGATCAAGATCACCGGGACCTTGGGGTTGGGAACCAGGCCGGGTACGATCAGCTCCAGCCGGCTGTAGGGGCAGGGGACGGCGAAAAGCGGATGCCCCTCGCCGAACTGCCCGGCCTCCCGAACGTCGAGAAAGGCGATTTCGCCGCTGCCATGGAGTCGATCCTTGGCCTTGCGCGGCTCGATCGTCGCTATCATCCCGCGAACGGCCGCGGCTCGCGGCCGGCGAAGAAATCGCGGAAGGCCGGATAGATCAGGTCGGGCCGGTGCTCGGCCGGGTAATGCCCGGTCGGGATGGCGAAGCCGCGGATGTCGGGCGCCCATGGCCCCCAGTTCTCGATCGGCTGGAAGTGCCGGCCGACATGGCTGTTCGACCCCCAGATGACCAGCACCGGGCAGGCAATCGTCCTCTCCCCGAAATCCGCCTTGTCCATCTCAAGGTCGAGCGTCACCGTCGCCCGGTAATCCTCGCAGACGGCGTGGATCTGCTCCGGCGTGGCGCAGCGCACATATTCGGCCATCGCCTCCGGCGTGAAAATCTCCAGGCCGACGCCCTTCTTGTTGAGCTTGTAGCGCATGTAATAATCGAGGTCGCGGCAGATCAGGTCCTCGGGAAAAGGCGCCTTCTGCGCCATGAAGAACCAGTGATAGGATTCCAGCCCCCAGCCGAGCGTGATGTTGGAGAGCACATGGTGGGTCGGCACGATGTCGAGCGCCGCCATCCGCTCGACCGCGTCCGGATGATCGAGCGCCATGCGGAAGGCCACGCGCGCGCCGCGGTCATGCCCGGCGACGCCGAAGCGCTCGAAGCCGAGCTGGCGCATGACCTCGACATTGTCGTCCGCCATGGCGCGGAACGTATAGGCCGCATGATCCTCGCTGCCGTCAGGCTTGGAGCTGTCGCCGTAGCCCCGGAGATCGGTCGCTACCACGGTGAAATGCCGGGCCAGCGACGGCGCGATCTTGTGCCAGCTCACCAGGGTCAGCGGGTTGCCATGGAGGAGCAGGAGCGGCGGCCCCTGTCCGGCGATCGCCACATTGATCTCCGCGCCCGACGTGCGGATCCGCTCGAAGCGGAACCCCTCCATCAGCTTCTTGCTCTGGACAAGCGGCAAATCGGAACCGCTTGCTTCCGAAACCCGCTCGTCACTGCTCATGGCTGCACCTCGGATGCAAATCTGACCAGCTTCTGTCGATTGTCAACACTTGACACTTCCACCAAAGCTCCTCAAGGGTGCGCTTTCACCCCGAATATGGGAAACGAAGATCGCGCTAAGCGGCCAAAATTCATCGGCGGTCCCGGCACTGCGGGCCGCCCAGCGGAGGATCTCGATGAAGATATTTGCACGGCTCACAGCGGCAGCTTCCATCCTTGGCGCAGCTGCGCTCGTCAACCCGGCGGCCGCCCAGGACTACCCGGTCGACACCGTCACCCTGGTCACCCATTCCAGCGTCGGCGGCGGCAGCGACGTGTTTCTTCGCGAACTCGCCAAATACCTTGCCCCGGCCTTGGGCGCAAACGTCGTGGTGGAGAACGTCACCGGCGGTTCGGGCGCCAATGCGATGGCGCGCCTTGCGACCGCGCCGGCCGACGGCTCGGTCTTCTACGCGACGACGCCGACCTTCATCTACACGTCGCTGATGAGCGAGCTCGATGCTTCCTACAAGGACCTGGAGCCGCTGGTGAACGTCTTCACCGACCCCGAGGTCATCTACACCGCCGCCGACAGCCCGTACCAGACGATGGAAGACGTGATCAACCACGCCAAGGGGGCGCAGGGGACCTGGGGCGCCGCCAACCCGGCGTCTCTGGAGCGCCAGCTGCTGGAGCGTCTGAAGGTTGCGGCAGGTGTCAACGCCGCCGTGGTGACGCATGAAGGCGGCGGCGACATGATGATCAACGTCCTGAACGGCACGCTCGACATCGGCGTCGGCGAGGTGCAGGAGGTCAAGTCGCAGCTGGAAGCCAAGCAGATCCGCATCCTCGCCACCTTTGGCGACGAAAAGCTCGACACGCTGCCGGACGTCCCCACCGTGAAGGAGCTCGGCTACGACGTTGTGGCGCGGAAATTCCGCGGCATCGCCGGCCCCAAGGGGCTGCCGGAGAACGTCATCGCGGCCTGGGAGAAGGCCATTCCCGCGGTGCTTGAGAACCCGGAATACAAGGCCGCCTACCTGGCGTCCGACCTCAGGCCCGAATTCATCCCGCATGCCGAATATGGGCCGTTCATCGAGAATTTCGCCGGCGAGACCCAGGCCTTCCTCAAGGAATCCGGCGTCATCCAGTAAGTCCGGCTTGCTTGGTTCCTCCCCTGTCGCTCGCGACGGGGGAGGGGGACCATGCGCAACATGGTGGAGGGGGCGGGTTCAAGCGCTGCGGCCGGCATTGCTCCCTCCATCGCCGCAGTCCTCGGGCCGGATAAAAAGCCGCGGCCGGGGGCGGTCCTCTCTCCCTTGAGGCTACGATGTTCACACATCTCTCAACCGGCGCTGTTCTGGGTCCTCGGGTCAAGCCCGAGGATGACGTTGCTTTGTCTGGCGCCGCCTTCTCTTGTCATCCTCGGCCAAGCGAAGCGCGAGCCGAGGACCCAGGGACCGCGGCTCAGGCGTGGGCCAAGTGGGTATCTTATCCGGGTCTTCCGAGAGTGTGTGAATCTCGTAGCTGCGCGGGTGAGGACTTGTTGCCGCTGCTAGCGGAACACCTTTGGCCAGGGCCGCATTCGAATTGCCCTCCGCAACGGGGAACCTCAGGCAGCTCGCCGCCACGCCATTGGGGAGCGAAAAGATGATGACACGCGAGCTGATCGGCGGGATCGCGACGATCGCCATCGGCGCGGCCTATTTCCTCATGGCGCTGCGCATCCGGGCGAGCGCGCTCGCCGACACCGTCGGGCCGGCCGGTTTTCCGAAGACGCTGGCCATAGCGATGATCGTTCTGGGCCTGATCCTCTGCGCGCAGGCGCTGCTGGCGGGCCGCGCCAAGCGCGTGGC
>JACCSN010000673.1 GCA_013812985.1 Hyphomicrobiales bacterium
GCATCCGCCGCATCGGCGTTGCCACGCAGTACAAGGCACACAGCCTCATCCGTCATCTGCAGCGCGGCTGGAACTTCTTCCGGCCGGAGCGAAACGAGAGTTTTGATATCCTTCCCGCCAGCCAGCGTGTCTCGGAAGACATGTGGTACGCCGGCACCGCCGATGCGGTCTACCAGAACATCGACATCATCGAGAGCAACGAGCCCGAGCTCATCGTCATCCTGGCCGGCGACCACGTCTACAAGATGGATTACGAGCTGATGTTGCGGCAGCACGTGGACGAGGGGGCCGACGTCACGGTTGGCTGTCTGGAGGTTCCCCGCATGGAGGCTGTCGGCTTCGGCGTCATGGCGGTCGACGAGGCGGGCCGCATCGTCTCGTTCCTGGAGAAGCCCAAGGACCCGCCGGCCATGCCGGGCAACCCGGATGTCGCGCTGGCCAGCATGGGCATCTATGTCTTCAACACCCGGTTCCTGTTCGAGCAGCTGCGGCGCGACGCGGCCGATCCGAAATCGAGCCGCGACTTCGGCAAGGACATCATCCCCTATCTGGTGCGGAACGGCAAAGCCGTCGCGCACAGCTTCACGCGCTCCTGCGTGCGCTCCAGCTCCGAGTCGGGAGCCTACTGGCGCGATGTCGGCACGATTGACGCCTATTGGGAAGCCAATATCGATCTCGCCGACCCGGTTCCCGAGCTCGACCTCTATGATCGCGACTGGCCGATCTGGACCTATGGTGAGATCACCCCTCCGGCCAAGTTCGTCCATGACGAGGTGGGCCGGCGCGGCGAGGCGGTGAGCTCGCTTGTGTCCGGCGGCTGCATCGTCTCCGGCGCCGCGCTCTGCCGCACGCTGCTCTGCACCGGGGTGCACGTGCATTCCTATGCCAAGATCAACAATTCGGTGATCCTGCCGCGCGTCGATGTCGGCCGCGGCGCCCGGCTGTCCAATGTCGTCGTCGATGCCGATGTGCACATCCCTGCCGGCCTCGTCATCGGCGAGGATCATGACCGCGACGCGCAGCGCTTCCGGCGCTCCGAACGCGGCATCTGCCTCGTCACGCAGCCCATGATCGACCGGCTCGCCTCTTGAACCGCTGGATGGCGGCGCTTTGATGCAGGTCCTTTCCGTCGTCTCCGAAATCTATCCGCTCATCAAGACCGGCGGCCTCGCGGATGTCGCCGGCGCGCTGCCGGCCGCTCTCGCCCGCCATGGCGTGGAGATGCGCTCGCTCGTTCCGGGCTACCCGGCCGTGCTCGACGCGCTGGAGGGGTCGAAAAGCGTACACGACATCGCTGCCCTGTCCGGCGGGCCGGCGCGGATTCTCCACGGGAGGGCGGCCGGGCTCGACCTCTACGCGCTCGACGCGCCGCATCTCTACCGGCGGCCGGGCAATCCTTATGTGGAAGCGACCGGGCAGGATTGGCCGGACAACGCCGAGCGCTTCGCCGCCCTGTGTCAGGCCGCTGCTCGCCTCGGCGGAGGCGCGGCGGCCGGCTTCTCGCCGAAGGTTGTTCACGCCCATGATTGGCAGGCCGGGCTCGCGCCCGCTTATTTGCATTACGCAGCCCAGGACGCGCCGGAGGCTTCGCGGCCCGGCGCCGTGATGACCGTGCACAACCTGGCTTTCCAGGGCCGCTTCCCGGCGCATCTTCTCGGCCGCCTTGGCCTTCCCGCTTCGGCGTTCACGATCGAAGGCGTCGAATATTTCGGCGGCATCGGCTTCCTGAAGGCGGGTCTGAGGCTTGCCGATCGCATCACCACGGTGTCGCCAACCTATGCGGCCGAGATCGCCACGCCGGACGGCGGCATGGGGCTGGCGGGGCTCTTGCAAACCCGCGCTTCGGTGCTCTCCGGCATCCTGAACGGCATCGACACGGACGTCTGGGACCCCGGCGCCGATCCGCATCTGGCCGCGCGGTTCACCGCCGACCGTCCAGAGGGCCGCGACGCCAACAAGCGCGCGCTGCAGGACCGCTTTGGCCTCTCGCCGCGACCCGAGGCGCTGCTGTTCGGCGTGATCAGCCGGCTGTCCTGGCAGAAGGGCCTGGATCTGCTCCTCGGCGCGCTGCCGCGGCTCGTCGCCGAGGGCGCCGAGCTTGTCCTGCTCGGTTCCGGCGACCCGGCGCTGGAGCAGGGCTTTCTCGCCGCGGCCGCTGCGGCGCCCGGCCGGATCGGCGTCCAGATCGGCTATGACGAGGGGCTGGCGCACATGATCCAGGGCGGCGTCGATGCGCTCCTCGTCCCGTCGCGCTTCGAGCCCTGCGGCCTCACCCAGCTCTGCGCCTTGCGCTACGGCGCCGTGCCGGTCGTGGCGCGGGTCGGCGGGCTGAACGACACGATCGTCGACGCGAACGAAATGGCGCTCGCCGTCGGCGCCGCGACCGGCTTCCAGTTCGCCCCGGTCACCCGCGAGGCGCTGGAGCAGGCGATTCTCCGCGCGGCGGCGGCGTGGCGCGATCCCGGCGCGTGGCGGCAGCTGCAAAGGAATGGGATGCGGACGGACGTGAGCTGGAGCCGGCCGGCCGGAAAATACGCGGCGCTCTATCGGGAGGTGGCGGAGGGACTGGGCAAGCGATCAGGCGAGAGGGATTTTATGGTGGGCGATGCAGGGATTGAACCTGCGACCCCTCCCGTGTGAAGGGAGTGCTCTCCCGCTGAGCTAATCGCCCGCGCTGCAAGCGCAGGCTGGTCTCATAAGTTGGAGTCCCTGCAAAATCAAGGCGCTCAGCGACGTCAAGAGACCGCGGCCAGCGGCTTGCGTTTCGCGGCCATGGCGCGCCGCGGCCGTTGCGCCCGCCCGGCGACCAGAGTTTCCGCCATTTCGGGTCGCAGCTCGTCGTAGCTGTCGAGGAGGAGATCGGGGCCGAGTTCGGCCATCGGAACCGGCGTGTAGCCGAAGCTGACGCCGATCACCGGCACGCCGGCGCTTCTCGCCGTGTCGAGGTCGGTGCGCGAATCGCCGACCATCAATGCCCGGTCCGGCACGGCGCGCGCCATGGCGATGGCGCCGAGGAGATGCGCCGGGTCGGGCTTGCGCGTGGCGAACGTGTCGCCGCCCGCCACCGCCTCGAAACGCTGGGCGACCCCGAGCTTTCGCAGCACCAGCCGCGACAGCGCCTCGATCTTGTTGGTGCAGACCGCGAAGCGCCAGCCGGCATTCTCGAAACGGTCGAGCAGATCGAGGAGGCCCGGATAGAGGCGCGTCTCCACGCAGATATTCGCTTCGTAGTAGTCGAGGAAATCCCGGTGCATGGCGTCGAGCTGCTGATCAGAAGCGGCGGCATTTTGGCGGTGAAGCGCGAATTCGATGAGATGGCGCGCGCCATGCCCGATGCCGTCGCGCAGGTCCGGATCGTGGTCGGCGGCGAAGCCGTGCCTGGGGAGGACCGTATTCAGCGTCGCCAGGAGGTCGGGAGCGCTGTCGACGAGGGTCCCGTCGAGATCGAAGACGAGGAGAGGAGCCGCCATGCGCCCGAATAGGTACGTATTCGCGCCGCTTGGCAATGGCGCCTGCGACCGTGGGGCGAAACTCTTGTGCGCTCGTCGAAACTTGGATCGCGGCGGCGGCTCGCAACGGCTTAGGATGCGCGCAAGGTTTGGGGTGAACCGAGACTGAACACACCGTTCCATCAGCGCTCAGCGGCGGTGCATCACCATCTGCATTCGAGAAGTTTAGGGGAGGTCATCATGTCTGTCTTGTTTCCGCGCGGCGCTCTGGCCGCGGTTTGTCTGTCCACGCTGATCGCGGTAATTTCCGCAGGCGCGGCGCACGCCGATCCGGTCGTCAGCGGGGAGGAGCACTGCGTCGTCAACGTCCGCGCCGACGATGTCCTCAACATGCGCGAGGAGCCAAGTTCGCAGGCGCCGGTTTCGGCGGCGAAGCGTTATGGCGATTGCGGCATCCTCGTCACCGGCGCCTGCGCCGGAAGCTGGTGCCCGGTCGAGGATGGTCATTCGCGGGGCTGGGTCAACCGGCGCTTCATCGCGATGGTCTCGCCGGCGCTCTATTGCGTGACGGGCGTGGCGGCGGGGGACACGCTGAATGTCCGCGCCTTCCCGTCGCCGCAGTCGCGCGTGCTGACCAGCCTCGACCGGCGTCAATGCGACATCGCCTTCCTGCCCTACGCGGTCGGAAGCTGGCAAAAAGTCCGCGTCGGCGGCTGGCAAGGCTGGGTGAACCGCTCCTATTTGAGCGGCGAATAACGGCTGCAAACCCAGTCTTCCAGCAGAGCGGTCGGAAGTGCTGGGGGACTGGGCGGGCAGCCGGGAATGTCGAGGTCCAAGGGAGCACGGCGGACACACCGCCAGCAACAATGGTCGGCAAGCCGCGCCCGGTCGCCGACGTGGGCACGAACATCTGGGCACAGGCGATGCGGGAAAGGTCGGCGGGCATGCGATCAGAGGCTCCGCCCGTCCACGGACTGCGGCTTCAGCGCGGCGAGGTCGATGTCGTCCAGGCAGCGGACATTCACCGCCACCATCATGCCGGAGCCGTCGGGATGCTCGCCCTGGGCGAAAGCCTCGGTGCCGCAGACATCGCAGAAGCGGTGATGCACCGCGTGCTTGTGGAACAGGTATTCGGTCGTCCGCCCCTCCGCCTGCAACGTGAACCGCGAGGCCGGAATGAACGACCAGATGAAGCCGGCCTTGGCGCAGATCGAGCAATTGCACTGGATGGTCTGGTCGAGGTCGATGACAGCTTCGAAGCGGACCGCGCCGCAATGGCAGCCTCCGGTCCGTGTTTCCGCGCTCATGCCAGTCCTCCCATTTTCTTCGCGTTGACAGCCTGGGTGTCCATCAGCCTCGAAATGCTGGCGCGGGGACGCGCACGCATGACATAATGGCGGCATGGCCGATATTGATCTCGACTTTCTCGCCCATCAGGTAAAGCGCGTTCTCGACGAGAACCGTGCGATCCGCGCCGAGATGCGCGAGCTTCGGGAAGGCAACGTCAATCTGGGCCGGCTCCTTGAGCATATCCGCGAGGATGTCATCATCGCCATGAAGACGGAGCTCGGTGGCCAGTTCGCCAGCTTCGAAGCGCGTTTGGAGGCGCGTGTCGCCGACGCCGTCGAGGAGGGGCTGAGACGGGGCTGACCGCGGGAGTAAGCGCGCGTGGCTCATCGCCGGCCGATCCGCCGGATGCTCACCGGCGCGCGCGGCTGGACGATGGCGTGCTGGAACTCGGGGATGAGCAGCTCGTCGGCGCCCGCCTTGGACGTTCCGGCGACGATCTCGAAGACGCTCGACACCGCCATTTCGGCCGCCTTCGGCCAGTCGTGGCCTTCCAGCCGGCGCGCGAGAAGGAGCGCTGAAAGCACGTCGCCCGTTCCATGAGCGCGGTTCGGCAATGCAGGGTGCTCCAGGAGCCACTCTCCACCGGGTTCAGTCAGCAAATTGCCGATATGCCCACGCATCAGTCCGGGAGCGGAGGTGGCGATCACGACCGGCGGCGGGAGGCCGCGAGCGAGCGCGGCCAGATCCGGTTCGGCCGCGCCCTCGGCCCCGGCAAGCCAGGCGCATTCGAACGCGTTTGGGGTCGCGATGTCGGCGAGCGGAAGCAGGCGGTCGCGTACGGCGGCGGCCACCGGCTCCGGGACGTAGAGGCGGCCGGCATCGCCGATCACCGGGTCGCAAAGGTAGAGCGCGTCGGGCCGCGCCGCCTTCACGGTCCGGACCAGGGCCGCGACGGCGTCCGCCTGTTCGGGCGAAGCCAGGAAGCCGGAAATGACGGCGGCGACGCCGGCCCCGCGATTATCCCGCAGCAAGAACTCAAGCTGCCTGGCGAAAAGCTGCCCGTCCGGAACGCTCTTGTCGGACGGCCCATGCCCGAGATGGAAGGGCAAGACGATGGTCGGAACAGCCCAGACCGTGAAGCCGAGCCGCTCCAGGGTGAACACGACGGCGCGATTGCCGACAGCGCCACGCAGCACATGGCTCGAAACCACGATGACCGCGCCGTCTACTTTTCCCACCATCAGATCACGTTCCGTTCAAACAAAGGGCGCCCGGCGGCGATGCGTTCGTAGCCGAACGCGGATAAGTCCAGCGAGCGGTAGGCGCCGTGCACGATGAGTTCTGCGACGGCGCGCCCGACGCCCGGCGCGTGCTGCAGGCCGTGGCCTGAAAAACCGTTGGCGTAAAGAAAGTTCGGCAAGTCCGGATCGGGACCGATCACCGCGTTCTGGTCCAGGACGTTGTAATCGTAATGCCCGGCCCAGGCGTATGTCACCTTGAGCCGCTCGAAAGCCGGGATGCGGGCGGCGAGCAGCGGCCAGAGGATGTCCTCGAAGATGCCGTGGTCGGGCTCGAAGTCGGCGGGATCGGCGGCGCCATCGTCATGCTCCGGCGGCGAATAGCCGGTGATGAAGCCGCTGCCTTCCGGCCGCACCCAAATGCCGGACGGGTCGGCGACGAGCGGCATGTCTCGTGGGGCGTCCGGGGCGTCGACGACGAAGACCGTGCGCTTGCGCGGCTCGACGGGAAGATCGCGGCCGAGGAGCGCCGCCAGCCTGCCGGCCGCCGGGCCGGCGGCGTTGACGAGGAAGCGGCAGCCGATCCGGCGTCCATCGGCGAGGCGGACAGCAATGACGTGGCCGCTTCGGTCTTCAATGGCGGCGACCTCGCCCGATATCATTTCCGCCCCGGCTTGCCCCGCGCCCGACCGCAGGG
>JACCSN010000681.1 GCA_013812985.1 Hyphomicrobiales bacterium
ATGTTGCCCTTGCGCACGGAGCTTGCGATGACCCTCACGTCGTGACCTCGTTAGCAATATGTTACGGCGGCTCCGCGTCCGATTGAGGGGCCGCCCGATTCCGGCCGCACCATACTGATCCTGAAACGATTGACCAGCTTTCTCCAAAATCGCCGCGGACAGGTTTGAGGTGGCGCGGCCGATCCCGTGGTGGCGCCCCGACAAGCATGCCGAGCGGCGGCCCTTTCTCCTGGCGCGCAACCGCATCGTGGCGGCGCTCCGTCGCTGGTTCGAGGCCGAGGGGTTTGTCGAGGTGGAATCGGCCGCGCTGCAAGTCTCGCCCGGCAACGAGACGCATCTTCATGCCTTCAGCACCGATTGGGTGAGCCCCGCCGGCGAGACGACCCCTCTCTATCTCCACACCTCGCCGGAGTTCGCCTGCAAGAAGCTGCTCGCCGCGGGAGAGGAGCGCATCTTCGATGTCGCCCGCGTCTTCCGCAACCGCGAGGCGGGCGCGCTGCACAGCCCGGAATTCACGCTGCTGGAATGGTATCGCGCAAACGAGTCCTACGAGCAGCTGATGGCGGATTGCGCCTCCGTGTTGCGGGTGACCGCCGAAGCCGCCGCGTCGCTGTACTTCCGATATCGCGGCCGCACCGCCGACCCGTTCGCCGCGCCGGAGCGGATCTCGGTCGCCGATGCGTTTCTCCGCTTCGCCGGCATCGATCTCTCGGCGACGCTGCCCCCCCATCCCGATGTCGAACCCGACCGAGACGCATTCGCCGAAGCCGGGCGGAAGATCGGGATCAGGATCGTCGAGGACGACACCTGGTCAGACATTTTCAGCCGCACCATGGCCGAGCGGATCGAGCCCAATCTGGGACTGGACCGGCCCACTATCCTGTTCGATTACCCGGCGAGCGAAGCGGCGCTCGCCCGCCGCAAGCCGTCGAACCCGCTTCTATCGGAGCGTTTCGAGCTCTATGTCTGCGGCGTCGAGCTCGCCAACGCCTTCGGCGAGCTCACCGACCCGGCCGAGCAGCGCCGGCGCTTCAACGCCGACATGGACGAGAAGATGCGCATTTATGGCGAGCGCTACCCGATCGACGAGGATTTCCTCGAAGCGCTCACCATCATGCCGCCCGCCAGCGGCATCGCGCTCGGCCTCGATCGCCTGGTCATGCTGGCGACCGGCGCCACGCAAATCGAACAGGTGCTATGGACGCCGCCGCCGATCCCGAGGACATGACGATGGTGACCGCCCCAACGACCCTGCGCCGCCCGGCCGAGATCGTCGAGGCCGGGCTTGCCGCCCGCGACCGCATCGCCGAGCTTGAACGCGTCGCCGCCCGCTACGCCGTCGCGATCTCTCCGGCCATGGCCGAGCTGATCGATCCCGACGATCCCGACGATCCGATCGCCCGCCAGTTCGTGCCGTCGAGTGCGGAGCTGGAGCACCGGCCGGAGGAGCGCGCCGACCCGATCGGCGACGACGCGCATGAGGCCGTTCCCGGCGTCGTCCACCGCTATCCCGACCGGGCGCTCCTGAAGCTCGTCTCGGTCTGCCCGGTCTATTGCCGCTTCTGCTTCCGTCGCGAGACGGTGGGGCAAAGCGGGCCGGCGACGCTTTCGGATGCGGAGCTCATCGCCGCGCTCGCTTATGTCGCCGCGCATCCGCAAATCTGGGAAATCGTCGTCACCGGCGGCGATCCGCTGGTGCTGTCCCCGCGCCGCCTAAGGGCGGTGACTGGGCGCTTGGGTGCAATCGACCACGTTAAGATTCTCCGTTGGCACACGCGCGTGCCCGTCGTCGCGCCCGAACGGGTCGAGGCCGCGCTGATCGCGGCCCTGCAAGTTCCGGGCAAGACGACATGGCTGGCCATCCACGCCAACCATCCGCGCGAATTCACGCCGGCGGCTCGCGCCGCGCTCGCCCGCCTCGCCGATTCCGGCATTCCGCTCGTCAGCCAGTCGGTGCTCCTCAAGGGCGTCAATGACGACGCCGCGACGCTCGGCGCACTGATGCGAGCCTTCGTGGAGAACCGCGTCAAGCCCTATTACCTGCATCACGGCGACCTGGCGCCCGGCACTGGGCACTTCCGCACTGGCATTGGCGAGGGCCAGGCGCTCATGCGGGCGTTGCGCGGCCGCGTCTCCGGCCTCTGCCAGCCGACCTACGTGCTCGACATCCCCGGCGGCCACGGCAAGGTCCCTGTCGGGCCAACCTACGTCGCCGCCTCCGGCGAGGCATGGGCGGCGCAGGACATCGAGGGCCAGCTCCACCCTTACCCGCCTCAGGATGCCTCTAGTCGGGGCGCCGGCCCGCGACGGGCGGCGGATTCACGCTCCCGAACAGCCGCCCGCGCTCGGTGACCAGCACCGCGCCGATC
>JACCSN010000137.1 GCA_013812985.1 Hyphomicrobiales bacterium
ATCGAAGACGGTTGCCCCGGCATCCTGATCGATGATGACGGGCACCTTGCCATTCGGGTTGATCGCCAGAAACTCCGGCCGATGCTGTTCGCCCTTGCGGGTGTCCACGGGCCTGAGTTCATAGGCGAGTGCTGCCTCCTCCAGAAAAAGCGCGACTTTCATGGGGTTGGGAGCAAGGTTGTAGTAGAAGGTGATCAAGGCGGGTCTCCAGCGGCACGCGGATAAGGGATGGCACGTTCTGCCCCGAAACAGTAGCTCAGCGAACGATTTTAGCCCCAAAGAACAGGAAAACTGGGTCGGGCGGTTGCTGCCCAGCGGCCCGTGGAACCTTCCCAGTCTACCAACCACACATCCGCAGAGAACCCGGTTCTGTTGCCGACTAGGAAGGTGATGATGCGACTTTCGAGGCTCAGGACAGTGATGGCCCTGCTTCTGCCCTTGGCAGTGGGCGCTTGCGGGGGAAAAGTCGCCCAGCAAGCTGATTCCGATCCTCAGCCCGGGGTAATGCGAGCCCACGCGCTGCCCGTGCAAGGTATAGGCGTCGCTAATACCAAGGCCGGATCGATTGGGAACACCTCCGAAAATCAGGGATCCGCTTCGCGTATCTTAAGCGACAGAGGGCGGGGACCGAGTGGACTCAGGCTTTCATGATATTTGGCAGCGAGTGGCAGCGGCAGGCCTGCCTCGGGGAGCATACCACTTCATGTATTGGTGCAGACCTGCCACCGAGCAGGCAGCGTGGTTTGCCCAAGCCGTTCCGCAGGATCGATCCGTCACAGCTTCCGCCGGTGCTTGATCTTGAATGGAACAGCGCCTCCCCGACCTGTCCAAAGCGTGTCCCACGGGAGCAGGCGCTTGAGGAGATTTCGGTCATGCTGTCGATGATGGAACAGCATACCGGCAAGCGGCCTGTGATCTACACGGACATCACGTTTCACCGCGACGTGCTGCAGGGCGAGCTAAAGGGGTATGATTTCTGGCTCCGCAGTGTCGCTGCTGAGCCTGAGGCGGGCTTTCAGAACCGGGCATGGACCTTCTGGCAATACACCGCGACCGGCCACGTTCCGGGCATTCAGGGGGAAGTGGACCGAAACGCCTTCCATGGCTCAGAACGCGAATGGAAAAAATGGGTGAGAGAGCGTTGAAGGGCAGCCCTAGGCAAGCCCGCGCAGGGATTGTTGAGCGCGCCGGAATGCCACCGAAAGGTTATTGGCTGGCATGTCGGTGAGGTCAAACAGCTCCAGACCAGCGGTCGTTGCGAGGCTCACCACCGCTTCCAAGTTGCGCAGACCCCATTCCTGATTACGTCGCCGAAGCTGAGCGTCAAACTCCTCGTTGCTCGGCGCTGTTTCGCGATCAGAGCGCCGGAACGGTCCATAAAGGAAGAGGACTCCTCCGGAGGGAACCAGCCGTGCAGTCCCGGCTATTAGCGCCAAAGTCGCTGCCCAAGGCGAGATATGAATCATATTGATGCAAACCACTGCATCCGCCTGTTCAATCGGCCAAGGCTCCGACAGGACCTCCAGGTCCAATGGCGCATTGACGTTGTGAAGACCGGAGTGGGTGACCCAAGCAGCGGCAGATGAACGGGCGGCTGAATCGGGGTCGCTGGGCTGCCACGTGAGACCGGGCAGCGCCTGCGCGAAGTGAACAACATGCTGACCGGTGCCGCTGGCGATCTCAAGCACGACACCGTTCTCGGGCAACACTCGACGAAGGACCGCTAGAATCGCTTCTTTGTTTCGGTCTGCAGCGGGCGCTTTTTGGCGCTGGTTCATTGCCGTGCGCACATAATGCGTGTGGATTGGTCCGGCATCGGGCACCGAACTTGGCCGGTGCCCGCCAGCAGCCTAGGCCGCTTTCCGACGTCCGCGACGCTTTGGAGTTTCCGCGGGGGTATTCTCCACGACGGGAGCTTGTTCCTCGACACCAGCAGCCGCCTTGCGGCCCAAGCCCATGGTCTTTGCTAGTTCCGAACGCGATTTCGCGTAGTTCGGCGCAACCATCGGGTAGTCACGCGGCAATCCCCACTTAGCCCGGTATTCGTCTGGCGTCATGCCGTAGCTGTTCATCAGGTGCCGCTTGAGCGACTTGAACTTCTGCCCGCTCTCAAGAGAGATGATGTAGTCCGGCGTCACCGATTTTTTGATCGGAACAGCAGGTTCCTGGGGCTCGGGTGCGGGCTCAACTTTGCCGTTCGGTGCTTTTTTGAGCGCGGAATGGACCTCACTGATAAGCGTCGCGAGATCCTCAGCACGAACATTGTTGTTGCTGACGTAAGCCGAGACGATGTCCGCCGTGAGTTCAGAAAGGTTCGATGTGTTTTGGGTGTCCATTGATTCGTCCTGCTTGTGGCGGGCAG
>JACCSN010000695.1 GCA_013812985.1 Hyphomicrobiales bacterium
CGACGCCAACCCGCTGCTCCTGCGCACCAACATGGATTCCGGCCATTCCGGCGCGGCCGGCCGCTTCGACGCGCTGAAGGAGAAAGCCATCGAGCTCGCCTTCGCGCTCAAGGTGTCTGGGAAGGCGGATATGCGGCCCCGACCCAGCGCCTGACTTGAAGCGGGTCGTCTACAGCAGGGCAGCGACGAAGGCGTTGGAGGGAATGCCTGCGAATGTGGCGCGCTTGATCAAGGCCAAACTGGCGGTCTACGCCGATAATCCGGACGCGTTCAGCAACAACGTCAAGGCGCTGCAAGGGGAACGGGGCGAGCTGCGCCTTCGCGTAGGCGATTGGCGGATTGTGTTCAAAGAAGATAAAGAGACCATCACGATCGTTCGCGTTGCCCCGCGTGGCAGCGCCTATGAATGAGCCGGAAGCTGACACCGGGAGGTCGCGGACATGAACGCGCAGGTGATTGAAACTCCCCAGGGCGAGCGCCTGGTCCTCATTCCGGAGGCGGAGTTTCGTATTATCGTCGAAGCAGCGGAAGACGCCGCCGATTTGGAAGCGATCCGCCGGTTCGAAGCGGCGCTGGCCACAGGGGAGGAGGAGCTGATTCCCTCCGAAGTCGTCGACCGCCTTTTGAGCGGCGAGAGCAAGGTCCGCGTCTGGCGCGAGTTCCGCGGGCTGTCCCCGCAAGATCTCGCGGAGCGCGCCGGCATCGGCGAAGCCCGCCTGGCGGAGATCGAGGACGGGTCCGCCGACATCACCGTTTCCGAGCTGCAGGCGCTGGCGCCGGCCCTCCAGGTCTATGCCGAGGACCTGCTGCCCCGGCTCAAGGCGCCGGTCCTAGAAGAGGCGTCGACTTGAGAAGGTCGCCGCGGGACGTTGCCGCCGTCACTCACGCTCCCGCGATGCTTGCCGTCTCCTGCCGACGGCCTTTGCGGCGCGATCCCGTCGGGGCAGGATCGCACCTTCAGGCCCGAGCGATCGGGCGGATTTGCCCTTTCTCGCTTCCCGCAGCGCGAGTGGGCGTGCAAGCCGTTCGTTTGCCATCACGGCTTCCGCGGCGGCGCCGAGAGCGTCCTTCATGCGGTGGTATTGCTCAGCCGTTTTCATGTCCGCCGTAGCGAGATGAAAAGCATTATATTTCTTAGCATCGTCGCCCGCGAAAACCTCGCTCCACTTTCTGCCCCATATCGACCGTGCGAACTTCTCTTGATCTCGGGAACTGCTCGCCGCGATTTTCTGGATGAACTCTGCGTGCATGCCCTGAAACGGAGGCTCCGGCGCCTCTTTGGCGATGAGGGCGGCCAAGGTCTTCCTCAGCTCGGCGCGCTGTCGATCCGACGGCGGCGACCCGCTGGCCACGTGCTGTGACAGCAGCTCGTTAGCAACCGCAACCGCGATTGGCCCAATGGATTCGTTGACCCGGCGCTCAGGTGGCAGTGTGGCGATCTGTCCTGAGGAGAGGCCGATCGTTTTCAGGAAGTGGCTCACGATGCCGCATCGGCGCACCTCATCGTTATAGGGCAGGAATGTCGCCTCTACTTGCGGCGGATCGGCGACCTGCATCAGCTGAAGATATTTACCTCCAATATGGTCCGCGCGAGCCTCGACGAAGTCTTGGAACGACAGGTGGCTCCTGAACGCCTTGACCACTTGGACGAAAGACGAGTTGAGTTGCGCCGGCGCGGGCCTGATATACACGACGATCTGGATCTGGTTGGTCAGTTTCAGGAAAAAGTTCAAAATCTGCCGGCGTCGCGCTCGCCGAGCAAGATATGCCTCCAGATACTCTGCCGAGATCACGACCGTTGCGTCGGGGTGACTCTTGATCTCAGCCAGGAAATCCGCCTTTGCATCGTCGAAGCGCTCTCGGCGAGTCTCGTCGACGATGGACTTGATCAAGCCTCCATGGTTGCCGCCTTTGTTCGTGCCACTTTTCGGGTAGAGGTATCCCAGATCCAGCAGCGCTTCCCTGTTCTCAATGCAGAACATCTGGATGGCGGTTGTCCCCGTCTTATGCAGGCCCGCATGGATGATAAACTTCCTCATGTTTGTCCTTTCCGTCAGAGGGAGACCGTCTGTCAGAGGGAGGCCGGTCCGCGCTAAGTGTCCGTCCGAAATTGCCCGAACCCTCTACGCAGCCCTCATCCTGAGGTGCGCAGCGAAGCGAAGCCTCGCCCTTCGACAAGCTCAGGATGAGGGGACGAGGGCGTATCCAATGTTCGCTGGACCGTCCTTCGAGACCCCGCTCCTGGGCCTGTCGAAGGGGCGGCTCCTCAGGATAAGGTCGTGAGTTTTGGGACGGGCTCTTAGCGCAATCAGGCAACCTGGTCAAAAGGCCCGCACTGATGGGGTTCGCGGCGTTCGAGCCGCGTTGAATGCCCGACTTCGAGCAATCGATTGGCCCGGACCGCCGATCCTTCAACGTTCTTCGGTTGCTTGGCGAACGAACTCCGCTAAGAAAGAGCAGAAACCGGATCCCCCCTCAAGCCAGGAGAAACCGATGGCCTTCACCCTCCCCCCGCTTCCCTATGCCTACGACGCCCTTGCGCCGCACATGTCGGCAGAGACGCTGGAATTCCACCACGACAAGCACCACAAGGCCTATCTCGACGCGATGACCCCGATGATCGAAGGCACCGAATACGCCTCGATGCCCATCGAGGAGATCGTCAAGAAGAGCTATTCCGACAATCCAAAACTCTTCAACCAGGCCGGTCAGTATTATAACCACCTGCATTTCTGGAACTGGATGAAGCCGAATGGCGGCGGCCGCAAGCTGCCCGGCCGGCTCGAGCAGCGCATCGCCAGCGACCTCGGCTCCCTTGACGAGTTCCGCACCAAGTTCATCGACGCCGGCAAGACCCAGTTCGGCTCCGGCTGGGCGTGGCTGGCGGACAAAGGCGGCAAGCTCGTGGTCATGCAGACGCCCAACGGCGAGAACCCGCTCGTCCACGGCGCCCGCCCGCTGCTCGGCGTCGATGTCTGGGAGCATTCCTATTACATCGATTACCGCAATGCCCGGCCGAAATACCTGGAGACCTGGTTCGACAACCTGATCAACTGGGAATACGTCGAACAGCTTCACGGCCAGGGCTGACCCCTTTCCGCATGTCGAGCCCCGGCCCTGCCAGGGCTCGGTCTCCAGCTAGGGACTGGCTCGCGGAAATGTGTTGAAGCCGATCGGCCGCTTCAGACTTTGATCCGTAGCGGCCGCCGGCATCCCCTTGGTATGGCGTTGCGGTCGGCTAATGTTCGATCCTTGAAAGAATCCAGGAGGGCCTGATGCGTCGATTGATGTGGGGTGGAGCTGCGCTGGCGATCGGCATCGCTTCGACGGTTGCCGTTGCGACGGAGGATCCGATCGCCACGCGCAAGCAGCTGATGCAGTCGAACGGCGCGTCCATGGGCGCCGCGCAGGCCCTGGTCAAGGGCGAGGTCCCCTTCGACGCGCGCGTCGCAATGGCGGCGCTGCAGAATTTCGAGGCCGTCGGCTATGCGTTCGGCGACTATTTCCCGCCGGGCTCCGATCAGGGCGACACCCGCGCCAGCCCGAAGATCTGGGCTGAGATGGCGGAGTTCCAGCAATACGTGACCGATTTCCGCGAGGATGCCGCCGCCGCCGTCGCCGCCAAGCCGGAAACTCTGGAAGCATTCCAGACAGCCCTCGGCCCCATCGGCGAGAACTGCCAGCAGTGCCATGAGGAGTTCCGCGAGGAGAATTGATGCTCAAGCGGGCGGCCGTCGCGATTGCCGTCCTGGCGATCGGCCTGGCCGCCCTCTTCTGGTTCATCACCGCCCCGGAGCCGCTGGCGGCCGCTCAGCTCCCCGCTCATTCGCCCGATCCGGTCAACGGCGAGCGGATGTTTCATGCCGCCGGCTGCTCGTCCTGCCATGCCGCCGCGCAAGCGAAAGGCGAGGACAAGCTGAAGCTCGCCGGCGGGCTGGAGCTCAACACAGAATTCGGCGTCTTCCGCGTGCCCAACATCTCGCCGGACCCGGACACCGGGATCGGCGGCTGGTCGGATCTTGATTTCGTCAACGCGGTGATGCGCGGCGTATCTCCCGGCGGCGCGCATTATTACCCGGCGCTTCCCTACGCCTCCTACACCAGGATGCGCGTCGAGGATGTCCTGGATCTCAAGGCCTACATGGACACGCTGCCGCCGGTCCAAACCCGGGTCGCCGGCCATGCCCTCCGTTTCCCCTACAATGTTCGGCGTGGCGTCGGGCTGTGGAAGCGGCTCTATCTGACGGAACAACCGGCAGTGGAACTGGCGGGCGGCAACGATCTGGCCCTTCGCGGCCGGTACCTCGTCGAGGGTCCCGGCCATTGCGCCGAATGCCACACCTCGCGCGATTTCCTCGGCGGGTTGAAGCCCGACCTCTGGCTCGCCGGCGCGCCAAATCCCGAAGGGCGGGGAACCGTCCCCAACATCACCTCCGGCGATGGCGGCATCGGCGGCTGGTCGGAAGGCGAGATCGCGGAGGCCTTCAAGAGCGGCTTCAAGCCGGACTTCGACACGTTCGGCGGCCAGATGGCGGCGGTCCAGCAGGACCTCGCCCGATTGCCCGACGAGGATCTCCAGGCGATCGCCGCCTATCTGAAAGCCGTGCCGCCCCTCCCCGACGCCGTGCAGCGCCCGGCCGGCGGCTCGTAATCTCCCATCGACGAACACGCCTCCGTCAGAGCCGGCGCGCACATCCTGACCTCCCTCAATGTCACATCGGAGGCTCCTTCGTCAGGCCATTATGACAGCCGAATGAGATCACGCCAGGGCGCCTGGTCAGCCCGGCGCGCCGAGTACGCAGCGGGTCCAGTAGGTTGGCCCGCGCTCCGAATAAGTCATCGCCTGGTTCTGCCAGACGCGGCAGGCGAACTCGGTCTCAAAGCAGCCGCGCGCGTAATAAGGCGTCAGCCTCTCGTTGAAATCGTCGTAGCGCTTGCCGGAATATTCGCCGTACCAGACCGCCTCCGCCCCGACAGCGGCGGAAAGCGCACGGCAATCGCCTGAAACAGGCTTCCTGTCGCGATCGTACTGGAACAGCTCATCGAACGGAGCGGCGGCTGCCGTCCCCGCCAGCGGCAGCATGGCGAGCACCGCGATGGTGGAATAACGCATGAACTTCCCTCCGGGCCTCAAGAGTGCGCCCATTCCCAATACAGCCGGCGGGCCTTGTCGTGAACAGGGCCGGGCTGCAAGTCGCGATCCTCGATGCGCGTAATCGGTACAACCTTGGAATAGTTCCCGGTCGAGAAGATCTCGTCGGCGTCGAGGAAGTCGGCCATGGTGAGCACGGTCTCCTGAACCTCGACGCCCGCCCCGCGCAGCAAGGCGACGACGCGCTGCCGCGTGATGCCGTTCAGGAACGAGCGGTTCGGGATCGGCGTCCGCACGATTCCGTCCTTGACCATGAAGACGTTCGACGTGCCCGTCTCCGCCACATTGCCGAGCATGTCCCGCACCAGCGCATTGTCGAAGCCGCGCGATTTGGCTTCCATGATGGCGCGGCCGTTGTTCGGATAGAGGCAGCCCGCCTTGGCGTCAGTCGGCATCGTCTCCACGCTCGGCCGGCGAAAAGGCGACAGCGTGACCGAGAAGCCACTCGGCGGCGGCATCGGCGTCTCGTAGAGGCAGAGCAGGAAGCGCGTCGAGGCCGGGTCCGGCGGCACCGACATGTAGCCCCCCTGTTCCGCCCAGTACATCGGCCGGATGTAGAGCGCCGCGTCGGACGCGAAGCGCTTCACCCCGTCATGCGCGAGCCCGGCCATCGTCTCCACGTCCATGCCCGGCGCCAGGCCGAGCGTCGTCGCGGAGGCGTTCACCCTGGCGCAGTGCCGGTCGAGATCCGGGGTGACTCCCTCAAAGGCGCGCGCCCCGTCGAAGACGCTGGAGCCCAGCCACATGGCGTGCGAGCGCGGGCCCAGGATCGGCACGTTGCCTTCGTGCCAGTCGCCGTCAAGGAAGGTCCAGGTTTGCGACCAGCCCGTCATTCTCCCCTCCGATACGCAAACGGAGCAAGCGCCACTCGAACGCCAAGGTCAACAATCCTGTCTCTTTTGAAGGCCCGCGTCACCCCGATGCGCGACGCGATGCCGATTGGCATTCGCGGCGATTGACGGGCGGCCGGAACTGCTGATAGAACATACAAGGAACATC
>JACCSN010000698.1 GCA_013812985.1 Hyphomicrobiales bacterium
GTTGCAAAGGCGCGCGCCAAGGCTTAAATCCGCGCCAACTCTTCGGGCGGCGCGCCTGATCGATAGGAGCGGCACGCTTCATGTGGGTTACCCCGGCCTATGCGCAGGGCCTCGGCGGAAGCGCCGGTGGCATCGTGGAGATGCTGCTGCCTTTCGTCCTCATTTTCGTCATCATGTACTTCCTCATTCTTCGCCCCCAGCGCCAGCAGGTGAAACGGCGCGAAGAGATGCTGAAGGCGATCCGGCGCGGCGACACGGTGGTGACCAACGGCGGCATCGTCGGCAAGGTCACCAAGGTGGTCGACGACACCGAAGTGGAACTGCAGATCGCCGAAGGCGTGAAGGTGCGCGCGATGCGCGGCCTCATCGCTGAAGTCCGGGTCAAGGCGGAGCCGGTGCCCGGCGCCACGACCTGACGCCGGGCCTGAGAGACAACATCGATGCTTCACTTCCAGCGCTGGAAGGCCGCGCTCATCCTCCTGGTCGTCCTGGCCGGGTTCGTCGCGGTCATCCCGAACCTGTTCCCTTCGGCGAGCGTCGCCTCCTGGCCATCCTGGCTGCCGAAGAAGCAGATGGTGCTGGGGCTTGATCTCCGAGGCGGCGCGCATCTGCTCCTGGAGGTGGACCGTCAGAGCCTGATCGACGACCGCGTCGAGACGCTGGAAGGCGATATCAGGCAGACGTTGCGCGACGGCCGCATCGGCTATCGCAATCTGGCCTCACGTGGCCAGTCCGTCTCGCTCCAGCTCCGCGAGCCCGGCGACGCCCAGCGCGCCTTGACGGCGCTGCAGCCGCTCGCCGCGCCGGTGCAGTCGGGCCTGTTCGGCCAGGGCGCCGTCAACGAGATCGAGCTCGAAGAGGCGAACGGGAGGATTTCCGCCGCGCTGACCGATGACGGGATCGAGACCCGGATGCGCTCGGCGGTCACGCAGAGCATCGAGGTGCTCGGCCGACGGCTGGACGCCTTCGGGACCACCGAGCCTTCCATCCAGGCGGAGGGGAGCGAGCGCATTCTTGTGCAGGCGCCCGGCGCTGGCCAGGAAGACACGGCCCAGCTCAAGGCGCTTCTCGGCCAGACGGCCCGCATGACGTTCCACATGGAATGCGCCGAGGGAACGCTGGCGCAGGCCCAGCAAGCGGGGCCGCCGCCGGGCTGCCAGATCATCGAATCCACGGCTGGCGATGAGCCACCAATGCTCATCGAGTCGCGGCCACTGCTCTCCGGTGATGATCTCGCGGACGCCCAGCCGAGCTTCGATCAGCAAAGCAACCAGCCGATCGTCACCTTCCGCTTCAATTCCCGCGGCGGATCGATCTTCGGGGAGGTGACCCAGGCCAATATCGGCCGGCGCTTCGCCGTCGTGCTCGACGAGAAATATATCACCGCCCCGGTGATCCGTTCCGCGATCCTCGGCGGCTCCGGGCAGATCGAGGGCAACTTCACAGTCGAGAGCGCGCAGAATCTTTCAGTGCTGCTGCGCGCCGGGGCGCTGCCCGCCGACCTCACGATCGTGGAGGAGCGCACTGTCGGGCCGAGCCTCGGCCAGGATTCGATCCGCGCCGGCGCGATGGCGTCGCTGATTGGCGTCGTCGCCGTGACGGCGTTCATGATCGCCGGCTACGGCGTGACGCTCGGCGGCTTTTCCGTCGTCGCGTTGCTGGCCAACCTCGTCCTGATGCTGGCGGTGCTTACTCTTGTAGGCGCCACGCTGACGCTGCCGGGCATCGCCGGCATCGTGCTCACCGTCGGCATGGCGGTCGATTCCAACGTGCTGATCTATGAGCGCATGCGCGAGGAGGCGCGGCTCGGGCGATCGACCATCAACGCCATCCAGTCGGGTTTCAGCCTGGCCTGGGGGACCATCGTCGATTCCAATCTGACCACGTTGATCGCAGCGATCGCCATGTTCCTGCTCGGCTCGGGCCCGATCCGCGGCTTCGCCGTGACGCTGGCCATCGGCATCATCACGACTTTGTTCACGGCATATCTCTTGACGCGCCTCATCGTCGCCACCTGGGTCCGCGTGGCGCGGCCCAAGGCCCTGCCGATCTAGAGGCCAGGGCCAGGATACCCGAGAATGCCCATCCGCTTCGTTCCGGACGACACCAAGATCCCCTTCATGTGGCTGGCCAAGTTCGGCCTGCCGTTCTCCGTGCTCACCATGGTGCTGTCGGTCGTCGCGTTCCTGACGTTCGG
>JACCSN010000699.1 GCA_013812985.1 Hyphomicrobiales bacterium
GGACGTGGAGGTCCGGATGGCGGTGGAGAGCTTCATCTCTGCGATGTCGCGCGAGGACGCGGCAGCCGTTTGGATGTTCGCTTCAGAGGAGGATCAAGACGCGTTCCAGAGCGAGGAGGCCGTCTACAAGGCTTTCGCGGACACGTTCCCGGTGCTGACCGACGTGGCCGACGCCAACGTCGACAGCATTCGGCAGGAGGGCGAGACCCCGTTCGTGCAGCTTTCGCTAACGGGGGAGGATGGCACCAAATACGCCGCCTCCGTGGGCTTCTGTCTTGACGACGCGGGGGACTGGAAGGTCATCAGCCTCGACGTGAACAGCGTTTCGGATCGCGTCGCGTCGCTCTGATCGCCGCGGTCAGGCAGATATGGCTGGCAGATCGCCCACGGCCCAACCTGCCCTGACGGCCGCGGCATAATCCGGATAGCGGCCGGATCGAATAGCCGCCCCGGTACCCGCCATGAGCTGTTGATAATATTGAAGATTGTTCCAGGTGAGGAGCATGGCGCCTAGCACCTCTCCCGTTCTGACCAGATGATGAAGGTAGGCCCGGGAATAGTCGCGGGCTGCCGGGCAAGTATTGGTCTCATCGAGCGGCCGCATGTCCTCCGCATGTCGTGCATTTTTCAGGTTCACTTTTCCGTGGCGGGTGAAGGCGAGTCCGTGCCGGCCTGCGCGTGTCGGCAGGACGCAGTCGAACATGTCGATGCC
Source organism: Hyphomicrobiales bacterium (assembly GCA_013812985.1). The sequence continues at coordinate 713 of JACCSN010000699.1, forward strand.
CCTCGCCACGCTTGCCAGGATATCATCCGGCGTGCCGACGCCCATCAAATAGCGCGGCCATTCTGCCGGGAGCGCAGGCGCCGTCTCCTCCAGGATTCTCAGCATCACGGCTTGCGGCTCGCCGACAGCGAGGCCGCCGATCGCGTAGCCGTCGAAACCAATCGCCGTCAGCTCCTCCGCCGACCGGTGGCGGAGCGCCGGGATGTCGCCGCCCTGCACGATGCCGAACAGCGCGTGACCGTCAGGGCTGCCGAACGCCGCTTTCGAGCGCTCCGCCCAGGCAAGCGACAGCAGCATGGCGCGTTCGACTTCGGCGGATTCGGCGGGAAGCGCGATGCATTCGTCGAGCTGCATGACGATGTCGGCGCCGAGCAGGCGCTGGATCTCGATGGAGCGTTCAGGCGTCAGACGATGCGACGAGCCGTCGATATGGGAGCGGAAAGTCACGCCGTCGGCGTCGATCGTCCTGAGCCTGGCGAGAGACATCACCTGGAAGCCGCCGGAATCGGTGAGGATCGGATGCGGCCAGCGCATGAATTCGTGCAGCCCACCAAGCCGGGCGACCCGTTCCGCGCCGGGGCGGAGCATCAGATGGTAGGTGTTGCCGAGCACGATGTCGGCGCCGAGCGCCCTCACCTGCTCCGGATACATGGTCTTCACCGTCGCCTGCGTACCGACCGGCATGAAGGCCGGCGTGCGAATCGCTCCACGCGACGTAGCGATGATTCCGGTGCGCGCCGCGCCGTCGGTGGCGTGGATCGTGAAGGGCAAGCCGCTCACGAAGCGCGATCCTGGGGGCGCTCAGGATAGAGCAGCGAGGCGTCCCCGTAGGAATAGAAGCGATAGCCGGCCATGACGGCGTGGGCGTAAGCGGCCTTCATCGCGGCGAGGCCGGAAAAGGCGGCAACCAGCATGAAAAGCGTGGATCGCGGCAGGTGGAAGTTGGTCAGGAGCAGGTCGACGGCGCGGAAACGGTAGCCCGGCGTGATGAAGATGTCCGTGGAGCGGCTGTAGGGCCGCAGAAACCCGGATGGGTCAGCGGCCGATTCCAGGAGGCGGAGCGATGTCGTCCCGACCGCCACGATCCGGCCTCCCGCCGCGCGCGCCGCGTTGAGCCGGGCGGCGGTCGCTGCATCGAGGACGCCGCTTTCGGCATGCATGCGATGTTCGGACGTGTCCGCCGCCTTGACCGGGAGGAACGTTCCAGGGCCAACATGCAACGTCAGGAACTCGCGCTTGATTCCGGCAGCCTCCAGCCTGTCGAACAGCTCCGGCGTGAAATGCAGCCCGGCCGTCGGCGCGGCAACCGCCCCAGGTTCCGCGGCGAAGACGGTCTGGTAATCGGCGACGTCGCGCTCGTCCGCTTCGCGGCGCGCGGCGATATAGGGCGGCAGAGGCGGATCGCCGAGCGCTGCCAGCGCTTCATCAAGGTAAGCGCCGTGGAAGCCGAAGGCGAGGCGCACGCGCCCGTCGGCGAGCTTCTCCGTGACCGTGGCTGCAAGCGTGCCCAGCAGGCAAACCCGCCCTTCATGCCCGAAGCGGACGCGGTCGCCGGGCCTCAGCCGCCGGCCCGGTTTGGCGAAGGTCCACCAGCTGGCCTCGTCGATCCGCTCCAGGAGGGTGACCGAGATCGCGATCTCCGGCGCCCGGCCGCGCAAGCCGGAGAGCTGCGCCGGGATCACCTTGGTGTCGTTGAGGACCAGCACGTCGCCAGGCTTGAGCAGGCCAGGCAAATCCGCGACGCGCCTGTCCGCCAAATCGCCGCCGGGCCGCACCAGCAAGAGCCGCGCCGCATCGCGAGGATTGGCCGGGCGGAGCGCGATCCGCTCTTCCGGCAAGTCGAAATCGAATTGTTCGAGGCGCATGGCGATGCATGGAGGGTTTACAGAGGCCGAGCCACCCCACCCCTAGCCCCTCCCCACGAGGGGAAGGGGAATCCTGTCAGGCTGCCGCGTCGGCGGCGACGCGCATCTTGACGATCGTGTCGGGGTTCTTCGGCGGCTCGCCTTTCTGGATGGCGTCGACGGTCTCCATTCCCTCGATCACCCTGCCCCAAAGCGTATATTGCCGGTTCAGGTGCGGCACCTCGGCCAGGCAGATGAAGAACTGGCTGTCGCCGGAATCCGGGCTCTGCGCGCGCGCCATGGAGACGGCGCCGCGCGAGTGCTTCTCATCGGAGAATTCCGCCTTCAGCTTCTGGCCGGAGCCGCCGGTGCCGTCACCGCGCGGATCGCCGGTCTGCGCCATGAACCCGTCGATGACGCGGTGGAACTTGACGCCGT
>JACCSN010000886.1 GCA_013812985.1 Hyphomicrobiales bacterium
TCCTGCGGCCAATATTCCGGCGAGTATTCCCGGCCCCAACTGCCGTAGCCCTTCTCGATTCTGAGCGACATGAGCGCCCGCGAGCCGACCGGCCCACCGCCGAGCGCTCGCGCCCCCTCCAGGAGCAGCCGGTACAGCTCCAGCTGATCCGCCTCTTCGCAATAGAGCTCCCAACCGAGATCGCCTGTGAAGGAGACCCGCAGCGCCATCACGTCGACCCCGACATTCATGCGGCGGGAGCGCATGAACGGGAACGCCTGGTTCGACAGGTCCTCATTGGTCAAACGGCCCAGCAGTTCGCGCGACCGCGGCCCGGCGAGGTTGAACCCGCATCTCTCGTTCGTCGTTGACCGGAGGCTGGTGCCGGCGGGCAGCGGAACGGCATTGAAAAAGCGCTTGTGGAAGCGCTCCGCCATGCCGGAACCGAAGACCATGAAGGTGCTTTCGTTGAGGCGCGTGACGGTGAAGTCGCCTGCGATGCCGCCACGCTTGCCGATCAGCGGCGTCAGGCATGAACGGCCAGCTTCTGTGGGCATGCGATTGGCGAAAAGCGCGTTCAGCCACGCTTCCGCCCCGGGGCCGCGGACCTCGTATTTTGCGAAGTTGGAAATGTCGATCACCCCGACGCTGTCGCGCAGCATGCGGGCCTCGCGCCCGACCGGCTCCCACCAGTTCTGGCGCGTGAAACCCACCGTCTCTTCCCGCGGCTCGCCGTCGGCGGAGAACCACAGCGGATGTTCCCAGCCGAAGTTCAGGCCGAAGACTCCGCCCATCTCGCGTTGCATGGCATAGGCCGGCCGCGTCCGCACCGGCCGGCCGGCAGCGCGCTCCTCGTTAGGGAAATGGATCTTGAAACGGTGGCTGTACTGGTCCTGCACCCGCGCTTTCGTGAAGGCTTTGCCTGCCCAGCTGCCGAAGCGCGCTAGATCCCAGCCGAACATATCGAGCGTCGGCTCACCGTCGATCATCCACTCGGCCGCGAGCTTGCCCATGCCGCCGGACTGGGAAAATCCCGGAATGATGCCGTTGCAGCAGAAATAGTGCTGGAGCTCGGGCACAGGGCCGAACAGCACGGCGCTGTCTGGCGACCAGATCATCGGGCCGTTGATCACCCGCTTCACCCCTGCCGTGCCAGCGACAGGCACGCGCGCGATGGCTCGCAGCATGTTGTCTTCGATCCGGTCCAGATCGTCGGGAAACAGCTCGTGGCCGAAATCCTGGGGGGTGCCATTCTCCGCCCAGAACCTCATGTCCCGCTCATAGGCGCCGATCAGCAAACCGAGGCCTTCCTGCCGAAGATAGTATTCGCCGTCGCGGTCGGCCACCGAGGGAAGGCGCCGCCCGATCGCGGCGATCTCGGGAATCGTTTCCGTTACGAAATACTGGTGCTCGGTCGGGATCAGCGGCAATTCAAAGCCGGCCATCGCGGCGACCTCGCGTCCCCATAGGCCGGCGGCGTTGACCACCCACTCCGTATGAATATCGCCCCTCGGCGTGCGCACGATCCAGCTGCCATCCGGCTGCGCTTCGGTGGCCGTCACCGGGGTGAAGCGATGCACTTCGGCGCCGCGCTGGCGCGCTCCGGCAGCATATGCAGCGGTCACACCTGAGGGATCGACGTTGCCGCCGTCCGGCTCGTACATGATGCAGCGGATGCCGTCGAAGTCGACCAGAGGGTGCAGGCGCTCGGCCTCATCCCGCGTCACTTCGTGAAAGTTCATCGAGTAGCGGCGAGCTTTCGCCTCCTGCAGCCGCAGCTGGTGCTCGCGTGCCTCAGTCTGAGCGAGATAGAGGGAGCCCGGCTGGAAGATGCCGCAGCCCTGGCCAGTCTCCGTTTCGAGCTCTTTGTAAAGCGCCATCGTGTAGTGCTGCAGCCGGCTGATGTTGCTGGAGTCGTGCAGTCCGTGGATGCCCGCAGCCGCGTGCCAGGTGGAGCCGGAGGTGAGCTCATTGCGCTCAAGCAGCACGACCTCCGTCCAGCCATGCTTGGCAAGATGGTAAAGTATGGAGCAGCCGATCAGCCCGCCGCCGATGACCACCGCTTGTGCATGGGTTCGCATGCGCATGTTCCCTGAGAGCGGTTCGGTGATTCCGAACGGAGGCGCCCGCCGCCACGCCTCTCACGCTGTTTTGTGAGGACCTCTCGTAAGCGCCTGCCGGTCGTAACGGCAGTCTCACTCGCCTTACAATGGCCAAAAAAAACAACGGCATTGCCACGCCAATCTTCGTTTGTCGGCGAGCTTGCCCAGTATAGCCTTCAGCTGGGGAAAGGGTGCGCATAAGGGTGCTGAGGGGAAGGGACTACGTCAGCAAGGCGCCGTCGATCGCGCCCCAGCCGCCGCCCCGTGCAGCGGATTAACGGGTAAGCTGACGCTCCCGCAGACGACGTGACCGGCTCAGGAGAGCCGAGGTCCAGTCCCCGCGATACCTGCCCGGATACCCCGGGTGAGCGCTCTGACGGTCCCCTGTAGTGGGACAGATTGGGAGATCACGACCTTGGACAAGCATCCGCATCCTTTTATTCCGACCCTTATCGATCAGGTGACGGAGGGCACGATCTCGCGCAGGGACTTCCTCCGCAGAGCGACCTTGCTCGGGCTGTCGGCCGCCGCAGCATATTCCACTCTCGGAATGGTCGACCCATTTGGCGTTGCGGGCGCCCAGGACATGCCGAAAGGCGGGAACCTGCGGATCGGCATGCGCTGCATGGAGATCAAGGACCCGCACGTCGCTGATTTCGCGGAGAAGTCCAACATTATCCGGCAAGTCTGCGAGTATTTGACCTTTACGGACCGCAACAACGTCACGCGGCCGTACCTCCTGGAAAATTGGGAGGTGAGCGAGGATCTGAAGACCTGGACGCTGCGTCTTCGCAAGGACGTGACGTGGCGCAAGGGGCGTCCGCTCACCGCCGACGACGTCGTGTGGAACCTGAAGCGGGTCTGTGACCCGGCCGTCGGCTCTTCCATGCTGGGCCTGTTCACGGGCTATCTGGTGCAGGACGTCGAGACGGGCGAGAAGGACGAGCAGGGCAATCCCAAGAAGTCGAGCCAGCTCTGGGCCGACAACGCGATCGAGAAGGTCGACGAGCATACCGTGCGGCTCAACGGTTATGCACCGCAGGTGGCTGTCGCCGAGCACCTGTTCCACTACCCGATGTTCATCGTCGATCCCGAGGAGAACGGTTTGTTCGGCCCCGGCGCGAACGGGACTGGCCCCTTTGAGATGACCGAATACACGGTCGGCAAGGGGGCTAAATACAAGGCCAGGACCGATTATTGGGGCGAGGGCCCTCATCTGGAGACGTTCGAATTCGTCGATCTGGGCGACAATCCCGGCGCGGGGATCGCCGCGATGGCCTCCAAGCAGGTCGACGGCCTGTCGGAAGCGGATGCCGTGCAGATCAATTCCATGCAGGCATTCCCGCATGTGGACGTGCACAAGGTGGAGACCACGCAGACCATCGTGGCCCGCATGCATCCCGACGTAGAGGAGTTCAAGGACAAGCGCGTGCGCCAAGCCATGCGCCTGGGCATAGACCGCGACAAGATCATCCAGACCGTGCTGCTCGGGGCCGGTGTCCCCGCCGAGGACCACCACGTCGCGCCGTCCCACCCGGAATATGCGCCGCTGCCGAAGTACGGCCGCGACGTGGAGAAGGCCAAGCAGCTCATAGCAGAGGCCGGCTATCCGGACGGGTTCGATTACGAGATGGTCACGCGACCCGACCCGATCTGGGAGCTGAACACCGCGCAGGCGCTCGCCGAACAGTGGAAGGAGATCGGCGTACGGGTCAGCATCAAGTCGCTGCCCAGCGCCCAGTACTGGGAAGTGTGGACCGACGCGCCGTTCAGCTTGACGGCCTGGGGCCATCGGCCGCTCGCGATCATGACGCTCGGGCTGGCCTACCGATCCGGTGCGGCCTGGAACGAGTCTAAGTTCTCAAACGCGGAGTTCGATCGGCTGCTCAACGAGGCGGAAGGAATCCTCGACCCGAAGGAGCGCAGCAAGGTCATGGCCGAGATCGAGAAGCTCATGCAGGAGGAGGGGCCCATCGTGCAGCCCTTCTGGCGCACTTTCTCGACCGTCATGGACAAGAAGGTCCAAGGCTTCGAGCTGCATCCCTCGCAGTACATTTTCGCCCACCGGTACGCCGTTCAGAGCTAAGCTCCTGGCAGCCCGGCCGCCTCGAGCGGCCGTGCTCCACCGACGCGGACCCGGGTAGCCGCTCATGGCGCAATTCCTGTTGCGGCGCTTGTCGCTGATGCTGCTGACGATGCTCTGTGCATCGTTCCTGGTCTTCGCACTGTGCGAGTTCACACCCGGCAGCGTCGCCCGCAAGTCGCTGGGCCCTTTCGCGACCGAGCAGCAGGTCGAATTGCTCACTCAGAAGCTCCAGGCGGACGACCCGTTGATGGTGCGCTATGGCCGCTGGCTGGGAGTGCTTCTCGGCCTTATCCCTGATCCGCTTCAGGATCCGGGAACCGGGCTTAATTTCACCGATCCGCGCGGGGCGCAGTATTTTGGCAATTTCGGCTATTCGACGCTGAACAAGCTGCCCGTCAACGACGTGATCTGGGATCGGCTCGGCAACACCGCGATCCTGGCCGGCCTCGCCTTCTTGCTCATCGTCCCACTGTCCATGATCTTCGGGACCCTGTCCGGCCTGAACGAGGGCGGCGTGCTCGACCGCACCCTCTCTGTCGTCTCTATCGCTTTCACGTCCATCCCGGAATTCGCATCAGGCGTGTTTCTCGTGACGCTCTTCGTTGTCCTCTGGCCGATACTGCCCGGCACCAGCCCGCTCGACACGGGCGGCGGCTGGTCGGTGTCGTCCCAGCTCGTGCTGCCCGTAGCGGTCCTGGTCATCTACGACTTCGGCTATGTGGCGCGCATGATCCGGGTGTCGATGATCGGAGTCATGGAGAAGCCCTACATCCGCACCGCCGTGCTGAAGGGGATGAGCACGCTCCGCGTGATCATGTCCCATGCTTTGCGCAACGCGATGATCGCACCGTTCACCGTGCTGCTCCTGCAGATCAACTTCCTGATCAGCGGCGTGGTCGTGACCGAGCTCGTCTTTGCCTATCCCGGCTTCGGCCGGCTGCTTCTTGAAGCGAGCATGTTCGGCGACGTGGCGACGCTCGAGGCGGCCACCCTCATCACGGTCGGCATTGCCGTCACCACGCAGTTCCTCGGCGATCTCGGTTACATGCTGCTCGACCCGCGGATACGGCTCCAATGACCGACATGGCTCAGCTATCTGCGGTCTCCGTAGGGGCGGGGGTCACAAACGTCAGCCGGCCCAAATGGATGCTGGTGTTCCGTTCGCGCACGGCGGTTGTCGGGCTCTCTTTGGTCGGCTTCTGGATCATAGTAGCCCTGCTCGCCCCGGTCCTGCCGCTCTACTCTCCGACCGAGCAGGATGTCATGGCCCTGATGGACCCCACTCCGTCGGCCGCTCACTGGCTCGGCACCGACATTCTCGGCCGTGACGTCCTGTCCCGGCTGATCTGGGGGGCCCGCACGGTGCTCGTGGTCGCTCCGCTCTCGGTAGCCGTTGCGATGGCCACCGGCGTGACGCTCGGCATGCTGGCCGGGTATTACGGAGGCTGGGTCGACGCACTGATCAGCCGCCTCTCCGATGTCGTCCTCGCCTTCCCGGTGCTGGTTCTTTATGTCATCCTGATCGCCACGATCGGCCCGTCGGTGATCAACATCGGCGTCGCGACGACCATCGCCTCCGCGCCCGGCATCGGGCGCATCACGCGCAGCCTGGTCCTTGGCCTGAAGCAGCAGGAATACGTGGCGGCGGCGAAGCTGCGGGCCGAGAACACGTTCTACATCATGCTGGTGGAGCTGCTTCCCAACTGCCGGGACATGCTGATCGTCGATGCGTGCCTGCGCCTTGGCTACACGATCATCACCATCGGGATCCTCGGGTTCCTCGGCCTCGGCCTCCCGCCACCCAATCCGGACTGGGGCGGCATGGTTAAGGACGGCACGACGGTGCTGAACGTCTGGCCGCACATGTCGCTCGCCCCCTCCTTCGCGATTGTGAGCCTCGTCCTCGGCTTCAATCTCCTGGCCGACGGCCTGCGCGAGGCTTGGAAACCGTGAACATGATGGTTCCCGGCATCGACCCTCGCGCAGCGCCCTCCGCCGCCGGCGAGCCGCTGCTTGCGGTGGCTGATCTCTCGGTCGAATTCCGCGGCAAGAGCGAGACGGTGGTCGCCGTGCCGCGGCTGTCCTTCACGGTGCGGCCGGGCGAGAGCTACGGGCTGATCGGCGAATCGGGCTGCGGGAAAAGCACGACGGCCATGGCGATCATGGGCTACCTGGGCAGCACCGGGGTGATCGCCGGCGGGAGCATCCGCTTCGAAGGGCAGGAGCTGGTCGGCGCGAGCGAGCGGACGCTGCGCGCGATCCGCGGCCGGCGCATAGCCATGGTCTACCAGGACCCGATGAGCGCGCTCAATCCGGTTAAGACCATCGGCGCGCAATTGGCCGAAGTTCCCCGGCTGCACCTTGGGGCCAGCAAGCCCGATGCGCTGGAGATGGCGGCGGCGATGCTGAAGGACGTCAACCTCCCCGACGCCACGGACATGCTGCGGCGCTATCCGCACCAGCTCTCCGGCGGACAGCAGCAGCGCGTGGTGATCGCCATGGCGCTGCTGGGGCGGCCCTCCCTCCTGCTTCTCGACGAGCCGACGACAGGCCTCGACGTGACGGTGGAGGCGGCAGTGATCGACCTCATCGGCGAGCTGCGCCGCCGTTACGCGACAAGCCTGCTCTTCATCTCGCACAATCTTGGGCTGATCGCCGAAACCTGCGAGCGCGTCGGCATCATGTATGCGGGCGAGCTGGTGGAGGAGGCTGCAACGGATGATCTCTTCGGCGCCCCGAGGCACCCCTATACGAGGGGACTGATCGAGTGCATCCCAGATTTGGGCAGCGACAAGCACATCCGCCGGCTCGCGGCCATTCCAGGGCAGATCCCGCAGCCCGGCGATCGGCCTAAAGGCTGCTCTTTCGGGCCGCGCTGCGGCAGCTTCGTGGCGGGCCGTTGCGATCGGCCGCCGATCCCGCTGGAGCCGGCCGGCGCCGCTGAACACCTGGTGCGCTGCGTGCGGTGGCGCGAGATCCAGGCCGGCGGGCCCACTTTGCCCCCAATCCCAAGCACGACCCGTACGCCGGCGACCGCCATGGAAGTCACCGACCTCACCAAGCTGTACGAATTCGGCGGCCGACGCACGCTGAAGGCGAACGAAGCCGTGACATTCGACGCCGCGGCTGCCGAGATCCTCGCGCTTGTCGGGGAATCCGGCTGCGGGAAGTCGACCCTCGCCCGTATTGTCACGGGGCTCGACCGAGCGACTTCGGGGCGTATCCGGATCGCTGGCGAGGATGTCGCCACACTGCAGGCGAGCGAGCGGCCGCGGGAGCTGCTGCGATCCGTTCAGATGATCTTTCAGAACCCTGATTCCACGCTGAACCCGTCGCACTCGGCCGCCTTCTCGATTCGCCGCTCGCTGAAGAAGTTCGGCATCCGAAAGGGGAGGAAGGCGATCGACGAGCGCGTTCGCGAGCTCCTGGAGATGGTCCGGCTCTCCCCCGCGCTGGCGGGCCGTAAGCCCGCCCAGCTGTCCGGCGGCCAGAAGCAGAGGATCGCGATCGCGCGCGCTTTTGCGGCCGAACCATGGCTGATCGTGGCCGACGAGCCCGTCTCGGCGCTTGACGTGTCCGTGCAGGCGGCAGTGGTGACCCTGCTCCTCGACATTCAAACCGAGCGCCACACGACCATGCTGTTCATCAGCCATGACTTGGCGCTGGTCCGGCACGTGGCCGACAAGGTTGTAGTCATGTATCTCGGAAAGGTGATGGAGCAGGGACGCACGGAAGAAATCTTCGGCGGCGGCACGCATCCCTACACTGAGGCGCTGCTCTCAGCGGTGCGCAGCCCGAACCCCCAGGCGCGCCCGCGCGAGCGCATCCGGCTGAACGGAGATACGCCAAGTCCTGTGGACGTTCCCGCCGGGTGCCGGTTCGCCACCCGCTGCCACCGCAAGGTCGGCCCCATCTGCGACGTCGAGCCGCCGCCGATCCGCCGCTTGTCGGGCACCCACGAGATCGCCTGCCACATCGAGGCCGAACTGCTGCGGGCGCGACCTCCGGCAGTCGCGTCGGCGAGCGCGTGACTCAGGCCGGCTCCTTCGATCTAGTGATCCGCGGCGGGCGCGTGGTGCTGCCCGATGCAACTCGGGAGCTGGACATCGGCATCCGTAATGGTGTGATTGCCGCGCTCGGCTCTGATCTCGCGCGAGGCGCCGAAGAGCTTTCCGCGCGGGATCGCCTGGTCCTGCCGGGAGGGGTCGATAGCCATTGCCACATGGACCAGCAGCCCTGGGAAGGGCGGGGTACCGCCGACGACTTCAACACGGGCACTCTGTCGGCGCTTTGCGGCGGGACGACCACGGTCATCCCGTTTGCTATGCAGATGCGGGGTCAGTCGCTGGCCGCGATCGTCGCCGACTATCATGAGCGGGCGGCCCCCAAGGCGCACATCGATTACGGATTCCACCTGATCGTCGGCGATCCGACTGCCGAGGTGCTGCGCAGCGAAATTCCGAAGCTGATCGCGGAGGGCTGCACCTCTATCAAGATCTACCTCACCTATGAGGGCCTGAAGCTCGACGATTACGAGGTGCTCAACGTCCTCGACCTGGCGCGCTCCGAAGGCGCCATGGTGATGGTGCATGCAGAGAACGACGCCTGCATTCGCTGGCTGACGGAACGCTTCATCGCCGCGCGCAAGACGCAGCTGAAATATCATGTGCTTTCGCACCCCGATATCGGCGACCGCGAGGCGACGTTCCGCGCCATCAGCCTCTCGGAGCTGGTCGAGACGCCGATCCTGATCAGCCACGTCGCCGCAGCGGGTGCGGTGGAGGAAATCCGACGCGCCAAAGCGCGTGGCCTCCCCCTTTTTGCCGAGACCTGCCCGCAATATCTGTTCCTCTCGGCCGAGGACATCGACACGCCAGACCTTTCCGGCGCGACTTGCGTCTGCACGCCGCCGCCGCGCAACAAGGCCAATCAGCCGGCGATCTGGGACGGCATCCTGGACGGCACGCTGGAGGTCTTCACCTCCGACCACTCGCCGTGGAACTTCGCCGACAAGATCGCCGGCGGACCCGACACGCCGTTCCACCGCGTCCCGAACGGCATCCCGGGCATTGAGACGCGCCTGCCGCTTCTCTTCTCCGCCGGGGTGAACGGCGGGCGGCTGTCGCTGCAGAAATTCGCCGACCTGACCTCCGGTGCGCCGGCGCGGCTCTTCGGCCTTCATCCGCGCAAGGGGATGATCGCGATCGGTGCCGATGCGGACCTGGCTCTCTGGGACCCTGAGCGCGAGGTGACCATTTACAACGACCTGCTGCACCACGCCGTCGACCACACCCCCTATGCCGGCCAGACGGTGCGCGGCTGGCCGGTGATGACCATTTCGCGGGGCGAATTGGTGTGGAACGACGGCGAGGTCCTATCCCGTCCGGGGCGTGGGCAGTTCGTCCCCCGGCAGCGTCCCTTTCCGCCGCAGCAGCGGCTGTCGCGGGTGCTGGAATCGTGAGTGCGAGTCGGAGCCACTGCCATCGGCTCGACGGCAAGGTCGTCTTCATCACCGGCGCCGCGAGCGCCATCGGCTCCGCAATTGCTCGTTGCTGCCTGGCGGAAGGCGGCAAGGTGGCCTGCACCGATTGCGACCGGGCGGCGGCTGAGAGCCTTGCCGCCGACCTCGGCGAGGACGCGCTGCCGCTTCTCTGCGACGTGGTCGACGCCCGGTCGGTCGACAAGGCGGTCGAGGCTGCCGACCGGCACTTCGGCCGGCTGGACGGACTCGTGCACAATGCCGCAGCGCCATCCATCGACGGCACTGTCGCCGACCTGCTGGAACAGCACTGGCGGCGCGAAATCGAAGTGAGCCTGACCGGAGCCTTCCTGGTGGGCAAGTTCGCCGTCCCGCGGATCGCCGCTGGCGGGGGCGGCTCGGTGGTGTTGATCGCCTCGCAATTCGGCCGGGTTGCCACGGCCAAGTCGGTGGCCTATTGCTCTGCGAAGGCCGGACTGATCCACCTCGCCAAGGCGATGGCTGTCGACCACGCGGAGCAAGGGGTCCGGGTCAACAGCCTTTCGCCCGGCGCGGTAGCTACCGCGCGCCTCCTCCAGCGATGGCCGAATCTGGACGCCGCCAACACAGGGCTTGGGCCGGCGCATCTCCTCGGCCGGATCGCCCAGCCGGACGAGATTGCCGCAGCGGCCGCCTTTCTTCTATCCAGCGACGCGTCTTTCATGACGGGGACGGACCTCCTGGTGGACGGCGGCTATGCGGCGCGCTGAAGGGTTAGGACGGCCATGACGCTGCTGGTGACGGGCGGGACCGGCTTCGTCATGAGCGTGCTGGCGCGGGCCTGGCTCGACCGCGACCCGGCGGCACGTGCGGTGATCCTCGACCGGGCTGGCCTGGACCTCATGGCCGAGCGCTTCTTCGCACCTGTCCGGGACCGGCTAACCTTGATCACCGGCGACGTGACGGATCCCGCCGGCTGGGCCGCGACGCTCGACGCTCACAAAGTG
>JACCSN010000771.1 GCA_013812985.1 Hyphomicrobiales bacterium
TCGCGGTTCACCCGAACATGGCCGGAGAGGGCGAGTCGTTGGGCAGCGCTCCGCGTCCGGGCGAAGCGGGCGTGCCAAAGCCATTTGTCGATGCGCTGCGACGGCCCGCTGTCCAGCCCCGCGGCGCTCATTCCTGCTTGGACTTCTCCAGGCGCGTCTTGAGCGCCGCCAGCGCGGCGAACGGATTGTCGGGGTCTACCGGCCTCTCACGCTCCTGCCGCGCCGGACGCTCGACCCGTGCCGGGCGGTCCCGTTCGGTCGGCTGCGGGCGGTTGTCGCGTTCCGCCCTGTGCCGCGGTTTCCGCTCCCGCTCGGTCCGTTGCGGCTGGCCGTCACGCTCGCCGGAAGGTCTGCCGAACTGGCGCTCAGGCTGGCGCTCTTCTCCGCTCGGACGGGATGGCTGCCGCCGGCGTGGCGAACGGTTGTTGTTCTCCTCGCGCCTGGGGCGTCCGGAACTCGGACGCCAGACTTCGATCATCTCGGACTCGTCCGGCGACGCGGCGTCCGCCCCGCTTGCATCGGCTTCCCCGGACGCCTCGGCCATCGGAGCGTTCGGCTCCGCCAAAGGAGGGTTCTCGGCCGGCGGCTCCTCGATCGGAGGCTGTTCGAGGGGAGGCTCCTCCAGCGGCGGCTCTTCGGAAGGGGGCTCCTCCGTCGGAGGCTCCACGACGGGCTCCTGGACCGGAGGCTCTTCGGCGGGCGGCTTTTCGGGCGCCGGCTCGCCGGGAATACCAGGCTCTCCCGAAGCGGCATAAGGATCGGAGCCCGGCGGCTCCCCTTCCGCCGCGGAAGATTCAGCTCCTTGAACGAGCTCGGCTGGACGGTCTGATTCTTCTATCGGCGCCGCGTCCGTCGGCTCCGCGTTCGACGGCTCGGTCGCAACGGGCACTGCGGATTCGGCCGCTTTCTCGGTCGTCAACGCTGCGACCGGCTTGGGCCGCCGTTCCATCCGGTAACCCAGGCCTCTCAGAACGCCGGCGAAATCGTCGCCGGAAGCACCGAGCAGCGATGTCATCGCCGGGATTATGATGAAGCCGCGCGCTTCGGGAAAGGCCCCGGCGGGTCGTTCGCCGGGCGCGCCCGCGCGCCAGGACAAAGCGGGCCGGATCAGGTCCGCCAGCCGCTCCAGGATATCGATGCGCACCGCCCGCCGCCCGTAAACCCGGAAGCCGAAGCGGCGGTAAAGCTCAGGATCGAAGGCGGGATCAACTGTGACGGATGTCCGACCCGAGCTGGAGACGACTGGGAGTTCCGCCAGCCCTGGCATGTCGAGCGCATGGTGCTTCAGCGCCCAAAGTTGCGCGATAAGCGTGCTGGCGCCGGGCTTCAGGAGCGCCGGGACGTAAATGTGATGGGCGCCGAAGCGCACCCCATGGCGGCGCAGTCCCGCCCGCGCCTCCTGGTCGATCCCCCGCACGTCCTCCTGAACGTCCCGCCGGTCCAGGATGCCGAGCTTCTCCACCAGGCGGAACGCGATGCCGCGCGCCATTCCCGCGAGCGACTGGTCTTGCGACATGTCGATCAGCGGCTTGAGCAGGCTGGCGATATGCGCCGAGAGCCATGCGGCGAGGCGGCTCTCGACCATGTCGCGCGGAGCTCCCGACAGCTGCTCGTCGGCGAGGATGACGAAGCGCGGCTTCAGCACGTCTTCCGCGGCGACCAGCCGGGCGATCGGCTCGCCCAGCCAGCGCAGGTATCCGTCGGATGCGAGCACGATCTCGCTGTCGCCGGCGCGCGCCAGCCGCTCCGCCCGCTCCACCATTGCTGTGGCCAGCGACCTCTGCGCCGCGTTGCGGAGCGCCTGGGCGTCCGTCCCCCCGGCCTGCGCGTCCGGGGCGAACCGGAACCCGGACAGCACGCCGACATGATGGCCCTCCACCATGACGTCGCCCGTCGCCGTGATTTCGGCTTCCAGCATCGTATTCTCCCTCAGGCGACGCATGAGAACGCTGGTCCGCCGATCGACAAATCTGGCCGTGAGGCGCTCGTGCAGCGCGTCGGACAAGGCGTCCTCCACGGCCTTCGCCTCCTCGCGCCAAAGCACGGGATCGGCCAGCCAATCGGGCTGATGCGCGACGAAGGTCCAGGTGCGAATATGGGCGATGCGGCTCGACAGCGTGTCGATATCGCCGTCGGTGCGGTTGGCGTGGCGAATCTGGCCGGCGATCCAGTCGTCGGGAACTACGCCGCCATCGGCGATGAAGCCAAAAATGTCGCCGACGAGCTGCGCGTGCTGCGCCGGCGCGATCTTGCGGTAATCCGGCAGGCGGCAAACTTCCCAGAGCCGCCTGACATTGTCGGCCCGCCTGGCCTTGTCGATCACCTCGTCGGTCCGCGCCAATGTCTCCAGCGCGACCTGGTCGTCCGCCGGCGGCGCCTTGGTCAGGCCCTCGATCCGGGGCGGCTCGTCGAGGCTGGCCTTCAGTGCCTCGACACTGGCGAAATCCAGCGCGTCGTTACGCCATTGCAAGGTCCTGACCGGCTCGAACCGGTGCTGTTCGATGGCTTCGACCAGCGGGTCGGGGAAGGGGTCTACGCGGCCCGTGACGCCGAACGTCCCGTCGCGCATGTGTCGGCCGGCGCGGCCGGCGACCTGGCCGAGCTCCGCCGCCGACAGCTCGCGGTACTGGTAGCCGTCATATTTGCGGTTCGACGCGAAGGCCACGTGGTCGAGATCGAGGTTCAGGCCCATGCCGATGGCGTCGGTGGCGACCAGGAAGTCGACATCGCCGGACTGGTAGATCTCCACCTGCTTGTTGCGCGTGCGCGGCGACAGCGCACCCAAGACCACCGCTGCGCCGCCGCGCTGCCGACGGATCAGCTCGGCCACGGCATAGACCTCGTCGGCCGAGAACGTCACGATCGCCGAGCGTTCCGGCAGCCGCGTCAGCTTCTTCTGGCCGGCATACGCGAGCACCGACATGCGCGGACGCGTGACGACATGAACGCCGGGCAAGAGCTGCTCGATGATGCCGCGCACGGTCGCCGCGCCCAGAAGCAGCGTCTCCTGGCTGCCGCGCAGGTTCAGGAGCCGGTCGGTGAAGACGTGCCCGCGCTCCAGGTCGCCGGCGAGCTGCACTTCGTCGATAGCGACGAAGGCCGCATCGGTCTCCCGCGGCATGGCTTCCACGGTGCAGACCCAGTAGCGCGGCTTGGCGGGAAGGATTTTCTCCTCGCCGGTGACGAGCGCCACCTGGTCCGTGCCGGCCCTGGCCGCGACACGCGCGTAAACCTCGCGCGCCAGAAGCCTGAGCGGCAGGCCGATGATGCCGCTCTCGTGGCCGAGCATGCGTTCGATGGCAAGATGCGTCTTGCCGGTGTTGGTGGGGCCGAGCACGGCCGTGACGTTCCGCGCGGTCCAGCGCCGCGGGCGGGGAGGAGACATCATAGAGCGATCGGAGAACCTGTCTTGGGACGTTGATCGATATGGAGATGGCGCTGGTTATCACGCCTTGCAGGCGAGAGGTGAAAAAACCTGCCGGGCAGCGGATAGGGCGAATCTTCGCAACATGATTCACCTTGGGAACGAGCCCGGAACAAAGCCGGCCCGAATCGGAGACGCGGGAAGCTTTCGGCTTTCGTTGCCACGCCACCGGGCGGACAGCCGCCAGACGCAGGGCATGAGGGCGGCGGCTTCGGCGACGATCTGGACAGCTTTGACGAGTTCGCCGATCGGGCGGATGACAACCAGGACATCGACGGCAACGGGTCAATGGCACCGTCGTCCGACCAAGCCGCGGCGAAGCGCTGGTCAGCATCGACCCTTCGATCGATGAGATCCGAGGCGACGTCTTCTCCGGCTTCGATTGAGCCGAGGGTGTCAAGGCTCGCCATGGATCAGCCTGGCGGGCAAGCGCGGTTCACTCCGGACAGGAGCGGAGCTGAACGGGCCCGATCCAGGCGCTCGACCGCACTCAGCCCGGTCTGCCGATGACGAAGCGCCGGCCGGCACGATGAGCCGTCGCCGGTTTGATCCGAGGACCACGACCGCAACGGCACGACGACTTCCTTCGCCGCTCTCGACGTGCTCGACTGCGCCGTCATCAGCCACGACATGCGGCCCCGGCATCGGGAGTTCATCCGCATCTCAAGCACGATTAGCCTTGTTATCGTCACGGCCGCAACCGCGAGCCTAGTAGGCTCGCAAGCTCTCACGATGAGGGCTGCGGGGTCCGCGTGAGTTTCAAGACAGCCTCAGGCGCCTAATCCTCCGGCGTATCCTCGTCCGGCGGAGGCGCGGTCTCCTCGCCGGCGTCCCGCGCCGGGGCTTCCGGCTCAGGCTCCGCCTCCGATTCCGGCCCCATCTGTGTCTTGCAGTCGACCAGCCAGACGTCGTAGACGGGATGCTCGACCGCGTGCAGGCCGGGGCTCGCCGCGAACATCCAGCCTGTGAAGAGCCGCTGGATCTCGTTGGCGAGGGTGATCTCGTCCACTTCCACGAAAGAGGTGATCTGCGCCGGCTCCGTCGGGGGCCGCGTGTGGCAGACCCGCGGCG
Organism: Hyphomicrobiales bacterium; assembly: GCA_013812985.1. The sequence continues at coordinate 4,496 of JACCSN010000771.1, forward strand.
TCACCTGCAGCGCGCCGAACTGGACGGTCTCGTCGATGAGCACGTCGAAGGAGATGATCCGCCCGGTCAGCTTGTCGAGCCCGGAAAAGACGGCGACCGGATTGTTCAGCGGCTCCGCCGCCACTGCCGCCGCCGCCATTCCGGAGAGCAGCGCGAAGACCGCAATCGGGAGCCCGGCGGGGCGCCGCATCAAGGAATCCAGGGCTCGTAATCGCCGGTCACTTCCGGCCTTTTCTCGGACGTGAGGATGGAGCCGCGCGGGCGATAGGCGGCCGGCGTGCCGGTGAGGTTGGGCAGATGCGGCTTCTCCCAGTCATGCGGCATGTAGTTGTCCGCGGTGGGAGGAATGTCGGTCCGCCGATGCATCCAGCCGTACCAGCCGGGCGGGATGCGGGAGGCTTCCGCCTCGCCGTTGTAGATGACCCACCGGCGGTCGCCGTTCTTCTGGCGGTAATAACGGTTTCCGTATTCGTCGTCGCCGACGAATTCGCCGGCCCGCCAGGTCCAGAATCGCGTGCCAATGGTCTGGCCGTTCCACCAGGTGAAGATCTCCAGCAAGAACTGCTTCATGTCGTCTCCGCCATTCCCGCTTCCAGCGTTTAGGGCCGGCCTGTCCGGAAAGGATGCCGGCCCGCGCCTCAGCAGGTCGCCTTGCCGCATTCGCGCATGGCTGCGACCTTGGCCTGCAAGGCATCGAAGCCCGCTGCGCCGGGAACCAGTTCGCGGCCGATGACATAGGACGGCGTTCCGGAAATCCCGAGTGTCTGCGCAAGCTGCTGAACCTCCTGCAGGTTGCGGGTCACGTCGTCACGATTGACGGCCGCTTGGAGAGCCTCGGTGTCGAGCCCGAGGTCGCGGGCGATCTCAAGCGCCTTGCCGCCATCCGCCTGGCCGGGGCGCGAGAACAATTCACTGTGGAACTCAAGAAAGCGCTCGGGCGAGAGGTCCTTGACAGCGACGGACACCCGCGCCGCTTGCACGGAGCCCTCGGACAGGATCGGGAACTCCTTCATGACGATCCGGAGATCCGGATTGGCTTCCATGAGTGCATTCATGTCGGGAACGGCGCGTTTGCAATAGCCGCAATTGTAGTCGAAGAACTCGACGAGAGTGATCGCGCCGGCGGGATTGCCGAGCACCATCTGGTGCTCGGAATCGAAGATCAGATGCTGCCGCTCCTCGATCATCTTGGTCTGCGAGGCTACAGTCTCCGCCTCCCGCTTCGCTCGCAGCGCGTTGATCGCCTCCTCGATCACCTCCGGATTGGCGATCAGATAGTCGCGGATGACCGCCTCGATCTCGCCTTTCTGCTCGGGATTCAACTCGGCCGCGGCGGGCGCGGCGAGGAGGAAGGCGGCCAGGATGGCGCAAGCGGCGCGAAGCTTCGGCATTTGGTCTCCTGTGATCGGCAAGCGCGCGGGTCTGTTCACGCCGACACCCCAAAACCAGCGGATTGGGCAAGCGTTTGACGCCGTTCATGCGTATCGGAATCCTCCGATGAAGGGAAGACAAGTGATCTTGAGGGCTATCGTCGCATGACGGCCGTGGCGCCTGGCGCCCGCCGGTTCTTCAACGCGCGGATCGAGGATGCCTGGCGTGCTCGCCGCCGGCGCTGACGGATTCCTGCTTGGGGCCAGCCTCATCATCGCCATCGGAGCGCAGAACGCCTTCGTGCTGCGACAGGGCCTGAAGCGGAAGTTCGTGTTCACCATCGCGCTGATCTGCGCGCTGTCCGATGCGCTCCTGATCGCCGCCGGCGTGGCTGGCCTGGGCGCGCTTGTGCGGCGATCGGAAGCGCTGATCGTCATTGTCACAGCGGGCGGAGCCGTCTTGCTTTTCGCCTACGGCCTCCGCGCCTTCCTGCGCGCCGCGCGGCCAGGCTCGCTGCAAGCGGCGGAAGCGCGAACCACCAGCCTCGGGCAGGCGGTGGCGGCCTGCCTGGCCTTCACCTTCCTGAACCCGCACGTGTACCTGGACACCGTGCTTCTGCTCGGAAGCCTTGCGGCCCGTTACGAAGGCGAGGGCCGTACGGCGTATGGGGCGGGAGCGATGCTCGCATCCTTCGTCTGGTTCTTCGGGCTCGGCTACGGGGCGCGGCTGCTCGCCCCGCTCTTTGCCGACCGGCGCGCCTGGCGCGCGCTGGATGTGGCGATCGGCGTCGTCATGTGGGCGCTGGCGGCCGGCCTCCTCGCCAGCCTGGCTGCCTAAGACCGCCGATGGCGATCCGGCTTGGCGGGGGCTTGGACGCTCCGCTCCGCCGGCCGGCCGTGACGGGCCTTGTCGGCCATCACGGCGGCGACCACGGCGGGAATGGCGAGCTGGCCGTATTTGTGGCGCAGATCCGGCCATTCAGACGGGTTCGAGGCCGAAAGCTTTGTCTTGTCGGTCAGCGGCATCTTTCCATCTCGATGTCTGCATTGGCAAAGCCGGCCGGCAGCGCGCCGGCTCAAGCTCAATGGGCGGCGGAGGCGAGGGGCGCCAACACCTGCTGGTCGTCCCGCAACCGCTCCAGAACGTCGATGGAGGCGCGGGCGAAGCCGAGGACGGCGGCGTCGATGTGCTGCTCCTCGGTTACGGCGAAGCCGGAACCTGACTTCCGAACCTGAAGGATACGGCTGCCGCCGTCCTCCGTCAGGCGCAGAAGCGCGGCATGCCCGGCGCCGTCGGCTCCGGGCAGCACGAACAGGAGATCGGCGGCGACGGACTCGGCCGCCTGCTGCACGGCATCGCTGAACGACTTGCCGGCGCCGACGCCGAGTTCCACCGCCAGTTCGAGCTCAAGCCGCTTTAGTCTGGCGGATTCGATCGCCGACCCGCCGCCGCCCGGTTTCGCACGCGAGTTCATCATGACGTTCATGGGCTCGGCCTATTCCGGACCAGTGGCAAGACTTCGATGCGAATAAGGTTTTTTATCGGAAACCGGACTGGCTTAAGGGCCGCTTCGCCCTTAAAGCCGACGGGACCGGAGAGCACGCTGCGGATCGCATTCGGCGGCTTTGGCTTGCCGGCCGGCGCGCGCGGGCGATAAGGCTGACCTGCTTTGGCGAGGAAAAACCCTCCATGAGGGCACGATGAGAGCGCGCGTCCCGGTCCACCTGTCGCGCGCCGCCGGCTGGGCCAGGCTCGTCGGCGGCCTTGCCGTGCCCGTGCTGGTCCTTGGCGCTCTGGGCGCGCGGGCCGGGCTGGTGCCCGGGCCGGCGCTGGTCTCCGTGCTCCTGGTCGGCTTCGTGCT